>JAGYMT010000287.1 GCA_018400335.1 Kiritimatiellia bacterium
AGCACGCCTGTCCGCCGGGACGACGTCAGCGGGTTTCGTCTTGTCCTGGACTTTTCGTAACCCTTTATCCTTTGCTGTTTTACCCTTTATCCTTTTATTCTTTTGCCGTTGGCCGTTTTTCGCGCCATTTCGCGTGTTTTGTAGTTTGGAAGTCGTTGTCGTTGGTTTTCAAGCAGTCGTGTGGAGAAGCTAAAATGAAAAAATACGCATTGGTCGTCGGTATCAGCAATTACGCCGACGCGGAGATCACCGATCTGAACTTCGCTGCGGATGACGCCCGGGATGTCGGGCACTGTCTCCAGGAAATCTGCGGGTTCGACGAGGTGCGCACCCTGACCTCTGATGGCGCGACGGAACCCGACCATGTCAATATAGTTGATACTCTCCATAACCTAGCCCCGCTCCTAACAACAGAAGACCTGTTTCTGTTTTATTTCGCCGGACACGGCATACATTCCTCAGCCGGCTCGCACCTCCTGACCAGCAACTCGCGCATCCGTATGCCGGAGCTGGCGTCCTTGCAGATGCAAGCGCTCCAGAACTGCCTTTCACGTTTCGATGCGGCACGGCGGGTGCTGATCCTCGACGCCTGCCGTAACGATCCGCACAGCGGAATGGGGGACGAGGACAATTTACTGAGCGGGG
The DNA here is from genome assembly GCA_018400335.1 of Kiritimatiellia bacterium. The sequence continues at coordinate 646 of JAGYMT010000287.1, forward strand.
AGTTCAGCCGCGACATATTAGCCGTCGCCAAGGCGCCGGCCGGAGGCGTCTCGCCCGCTACCTGCGTGCTGTTCTCCTGTTCGGAGGGCGAGCGGGCGTATGAGTGGCCCGAGCAGAAACACGGCGCGTTCACTCATTATCTTCTGGACGGCATGGGCGGAGCGGCTTTTGACGACAGTGGTAAGCTAACAGTTCAGGAGCTGGGCCGCTATGTGGAGGAACAGGTGCCGAGGTGGTCAGTGAAAATGTCCACGCCCCGGCGTCAGACGCCCTGGGCGCAGCAGGTCGGCTCGCTGCGCGAGATATGCCTGGCGGAGCGGCATCATGGCGGCGGGATAAGGGGTGGGGAAATTACGTCACCGGCAACCGGCACGATCGAGATCGAATCGCCGCCCGAAATCAGCATCGAAAGCCGTCCTTCCGGGGCGGTTGTCTTTGTCGATGAGCGCAGAGCAGGCCTCGCTCCACTGAGACTTGCCCTGCCGTCCGGGCGGTACAACATTCGCGCGGAGCTGGAAGGATACGAGACATGGCAGCGGCGGGTTCGTTTCGATGCCCGGGGCGATGCGGCACTGACGATCGAGCTGAAGCCTGCGCCGCGAGTTCACCTTCCGGACTCAATGAAGGTCGTTTCCGGCGCGCGCTATGCCTCGCTCGAAGGGCTGGCGCCCGGCAGCCGGGAGGCGCAGGAGCGCCAGAGGGAGGCAGCAAAGTCGCTCGGTCTGCCGCTGGAGGTTGAATGCCGTCACACCGGCATGCGATTGCGGCTGATCCCCGCGGGTCGGTTCATGATGGGCGATACGATGAGCCCGGACCAGGTGCATAAGAAGTGGCCCGGCGGCAAGCTCGAATGGTATGAGAACTCGCATCCCCGGCGCAGGGTGCAGCTGAGCGGTGATTTTTATATCGGCGCCACGACGGTGACGCGCGGGCAGTTTGCGCGTTTTGTGCGCGAGACCGGTTATAAAACCGATGCTGAAAAAGAAGGCACGGCCTATGGGCGAAAAGACGGCAAATGGGACTGGCAGGAGGGCGCAAGCTGGAAGAATCCGCTTTTTGATCAGACCGACGACCATCCGGTCGTCTGCGTCAGCCACAACGATGCGGGGGCTTTTTGCCGCTGGCTTTCGGAGAAGAGCGGCGCGGCCTTCGCCCTTCCCACCGAAGCCCGGTGGGAGTATGCGGCGCGGGCGGGCGCCGACACCTCGACGTGGTACTGGGGTGACGACGAAAGCGGCGCACAGGGGCGCGCTAACGTGGCCGGCGAGGATGAGAAGATCAACTGGATGTATAAGTTCAGGAACGTGCGGGACGGTTACACGTACACGGCACCGGTGGCGTCCTTTGCCCCCAATGCATTCGGTCTGTACGACGTGATAGGCAACGTGTGGGAGTGGTGCGCGGACTGGTTCCAGGACCGCTATGAGGGACTGTCTGATGTCGACCCGTCCGGCCCGTCGACCGGAGATCACCGTGTTGTGCGGGGCGGCTCCTGGATCAGTAGTCCCGGGAACTGCCGGTCGGCTCGCCGCTACAGGCACTCGCCTGAGTACCGGCTCAACTACGGCGGTTTTCGTGTCGTCATGGACTTTCAGTAACCCTTTATCCTTTGCTGTTTTACCCTTTATCCTTTTTTTCTTTTATACTTTTTCGGCGGCGTCAGCCGCCGATTCGCGGCAAAAATGGTCAAATCACGTACCAAGGAGTTGAAGGTTATATCGGACTTTTATGATTTTATGCTGCGTCCGGCGCGATGGGCCAGAAAGAGGTAAGACAACGCCTGATGATCTGGATGGCGCATGCCCGTCAGGCAAGCAGCGAGAAACTCATTCGACGGCTCAGCCGCGATTGGGTTTTCAGTAGAGGGACGAAGCCGAGCGTGAACCGTGTTGTGCGGGGCGGCTCCTGGAACAATAATCCCGGGAACTGCCGGACGGCTAACCGCAACAGGAACACGCCTGAGAACCGGAACAACAACAACGGTTTTCGTGTCGTCATGCACTTTCAGACGCCCTCGTGGCGCCTGGCCCGGAATCGCAGGGTTTACGGACCCTGCGAGCGTGGCATGAAAGTCCTGGTTTCTTTCCTGTGCCGTAGCCCTCGCGGTTGCGGCCAAATATACGCAGAATGTGCGGATGGGGCTGGTAGCCGACCCGGCGAACGTCCCATCCGTATTGTCAAATCTTGCAGACGGAAAATGAAAAAAGGAGCAATTTTATGGTAAAACGCGATATTGGAACTACACACTCAAGCCCGAAAATGCCGGACTACGATCCGGACCGGCTCTATGCGCTAATCGTTGGAATCAACGAATATGATGACTGGCCGGCACTCCGTTGCGCGAGAGACGATGCGGTGGAGTTCGCGCGGACAATCGTGGAATGCTGCGGGTTCCCGGAAGATGACGAAAACCTGCGAATCCGGCTCGATTCCGACGCTTCAAAGCGAGGGCTTATAAATGAACTCCAGGAATTGCTAAAACGCCTCACGCCCGAGGACTCGCTCCTTATCTACTATGCCGGCCACGGCTATCTGCATCCGGCAAACAAAAGAGGCTACTGGGTGCCGCCCGAGTCGGAACGGGGAGATATCAGCAGTTACCTGAGCAACAGCGTGCTGGTCAACGACTTTCTGTGCGCTATGAAGGCGCGCCATATCACCCTGATCAGCGATTCCTGTTTTGCCGGCAGCCTGTTCCGCGGTGCGCAGCCTGATCTCGAAGAG
>JAGYMT010000288.1 GCA_018400335.1 Kiritimatiellia bacterium
CGGTCATGTGGGGCATGTGAGCCTGGTCGTACTGCTGCATCGCGAAGAAAGTGCGGCCGAGCTCAAGCCGCGCCCTGTCGTTCTTCGGGTTCACGGCCAGAACCCTCTCGTAAGCCATGGCGGCATGCGAGAGTCTGCCGGTGGCGAATGCCGCCTGCCCCAAACCGCTATTCACCTTCTCGTTTTTGGGCTGCTCCCTGAACAGGGCGCTGAACATGTCATAGGCCTTGGCGTAATCCCCCGCTTCGAGAGTCTTCTGCGCCGCGGCCAGTTTCGCATCGAACGGCTGGGCGCCGGCAAGGCCGCGGGCCGCAACCACAACAAGACAAACCAGGAAAACAAGAATTCCATTCCTCACGATAACTTCTCCCCAATGGCTTCGCCAACCCTCACCCTCCCCTCTCCCAGAGGGAGAGGGTGACAGAACAGTAAGCAGCACACATTTTTTGTTTAATGACGGTTTATCGACAATGAAACGTCAATTATTCCAGCGGTATAATCCCGCTCCACCCGAACTGCAGGTAATCAACGGTTCCATCAGCGCTCAGCAGCCTGTACCACAGACCGAGCGGACCATAAACCACGCCGAGGTCCGCCTTCCCGTCGCCGTCATAGTCGCCCGAAACAGGAATCGCGTCGGTGAACCCGAATTGCACCGACTCAGTCCCCGTTGCGCTCTTATAAATATACCACGTGCCGGTTGCGGAATCATAGACCGCCGGATCCATGATGCCGTCGCCGTCAAAATCGTTGGGAACGGCTGTCATGCCCGGTCCGCCAAGCTGGATTGTTGTGATGTGGTAGCCGGATGATGAGAGAATGTACCATGCGCCGTCCTGCATATGGTAGACGGCGGCATTGGCCATGCCATTCCCGTCGTAATCGCCGGGCACTGCCTGATAGCCCGGCCCCCCTAGATTAATGACATAGCTGATCCCGCTCCACCGCATGATATGCCATGCTCCGGAGCTTTCATCATATGCCGCGAACTCAATCCGCCCGTCGCCGTCATAATCCGCGGGAACGGGAACCATGGAAGTTCCCCATTGCAGCCAGAAGAACCGGTAGTTCCACGTGAGCACGTACCAGTATCCGGAAACCGGGTCGTGCACGGCAAGATCGGTGCGTCCGTCGCCATCATAATCCGCCGGAACAGGATTCGGACCGTCCCACCCGAACTGCTGGTAGCAGAACCCCTTGTTGCTCCTCAGAATGAACCACATGCCCCATGGCGGGAAATACATGCTTAGATCCGCCTTGCCGTCCGCATCGTAATCGCCCTTGCAGTCGGAAACGATCGAGAACAAGTCCGACTCGCCGAACGTGGCGCCTGGCGTCTCCCACACGGTAATCGCGGACGCTATCACCTTCACATGGTAGTTCGAGCCGGTGTGCAGGTTCCGCGGAAGCGTGACGGTATTCGACGAATATGGAGAAGGACTCGAGACGCCCATCGCCAAGCTCCAGAAGCTCGTGCCCTTCGCCAGGAAGATGTCGGCCTGACCAAGCGCGTTGCTGCCGCTCCAGGCCACGGGCATGCGCTTACCCGCCTTGGCACGCACTCCGGCGACCGGCGAGGAAAAGACGAGATCGCCGCGCGGGTACGAATCCGCGTTTAGCGGATCGGACCCGTAGAAGTCTACCTCGCTGCCATCCGAGTAGCCGTCTCCGTCGCTATCAGGATTATAGGGATCGGTGCCGTAGACATTCACCTCGTCCAAGTCCGTCAATCCGTCGTTGTCGGAATCGAGCGGCGTGTAGACACCCGGGATAGTCGTTGATATATTAGGAGAGACGCTGGCTGAGGCATCAGACGGTGTTGCGTGATAGTCAATCGCGCCAAACCTCGCCGCATAGGTGCCGATCGGCGCCGTGGCGATTGTGTAATCACCGGTCAGCGACATCCGCCCCGCGTAGTTCGTGGGATAGGCAATCAGCGTCCAATAACCTGAATCCGGAGTGACGTCAATGGTCAAGGTTCCCACCTGGACGGCGGGCGCAGGCTCGCTGATCTTTGAAAGAAACAGATCCTTGAAATAGGTGTCGCTCGATACGGGCGAAGCGCCGTCGAACCCGCTCGTGGTGTAGCCGGGAACATGAGCGGTATCATCCGGGCCGAGCGCTACGCTCGTTCCCCTGGTTTCATTCGTGCCACCAAAGAGAACATGCGTGACATCGAGTCCGCCGCTGCCCCAGAGGGAGAGAAAGGCGTTTACCGTTCCCTGGTTGGTATGCCCATAGAAATTGGCGGAACGCGTGTAACCGGAAACACGAACGATGGAATCCATGCCGACAGCCACACCCGATGCGAAGTCATCGTTGGTCGAACCCCAGATGCGGCTCCGGAGGTTCGAGCCTGAGGGATCAAAAACAGAAACAAAGGCGTCGACGCCTCCGTTGTTTGTTTGAGAATGGAATTCGCCCAACGTATAACCGACAACGTAAATGGCGCCCGAATCGTCAACGGCCACGTCCTCCACGTAGTCGTCGCTGATGGACCCCCATACGCGGGTCCAGAGACTGGTGCCGCCCTTATCGAACTTGGTGAGAAAGGCGGAAACAGCGCCGGGATTCTGATTCTGCTGATAGTCCAATCCAGCAGAAGCCGTATGGCCGGCCAAGTAGACGCTTCCGTCGGAAGAAACGGCCACGCCGCGTCCGACGTCCCAATCGAAAGATCCCCAAATGCAGGTCCAAAGTTGAGTGCTGCCATCCGAAGCCCACTTCGTGAGGAACGCGTTCCCACCTTCATTGTAGTAGTTGGATGTTTTGACCGTCGACTCCCCGAAAGGACCCTCGGTATAGCCGGCAACATACACGCTGGATGGATCGCCGGGGCCGTATGCCACGCCATAGGCCTGATCAATGTTCGTGGAGCCCCAGAGCTTTTTAAACAAGACATTCCCGTCGGGGTCCAGCTTGACCAGGAAAGCGTCGTCCAACCCGGCATTGGTATTGCCGCCCAGGTTGCCGTCCGAATAGCCCGCTATGTAGATGTTGCGGTCATCCCGTGCAACCCCCTCCACGTATTCATTCCCTCCGCTGCCAATGACCTTGCTCCATATCTTGTTGCCGGTGGCGTTCCACTTCACCACGCACACGTTCTGGCTGCCGGGATTTGATTGACCGTCAAATGGACCCGTGGCATGACCGGCGGCATACACGAACCCGTCGGGAAACACCACGGCGCCCATTCCAAAAGAGTTCGCATTAGCAGCGCCGAGTATCCCGGTCCATTCCAGATCCAGATTCGTTACGAACTGCGCAAAACACGTTCCGCAACTGATGCAGAACACAGCCAGCAGGGCGACGAGACGAGCCCTAACGAGTTTCATGCTTTCCTCCCGCAATGGTCC
>JAGYMT010000289.1 GCA_018400335.1 Kiritimatiellia bacterium
TCGTCAAGCGGCACGAGGAAAAGGTCGCAGCCGGAGTTGTCCATCGGATCAATGCCCATGTCGAGGAAAAAGGCCGTAGGCACGTCGGCAAGCGAGCCGCGTCCTATGATCACGGTCGCCGCGCGGCGCGCGAGATAAGGCTGGTCGGGCGCGGGCTCCGCGGAGAACACGGCATCGAGCACGCCGATCGCCCTCACGTCGCACGGGTGCAGGCCGAGCAATGCCTGCTTCTCCGGCTCGGGCGGCGGGATGATCTCATCCCCCTTCTTCCCCATGCTGTAGCGGAAAAGGACTTCCGAGCGCGGCAGCAGGGCCTGCTTGGCCGTCGAGCGGGGGATGACGCAGGAGAGATCGAGCTGTTCCGCCGATTCCAGCCACTCGAACCGGCAGACGCCGTCGCGCCGCACGGGCGCCATAACCTTGAGCCGGTTCATGAGCTTCCGGGCGAATTCGATTATCTCGGCAGCGGGTATTATTCTTATTTCCACCGGAACCCCATGTTTTGTTTTACAAATAACGGCGGAGACCGCCGTCTCCACTCCGGCATGGTTCAAAGGATATGTCTTTCTACTGACAGGTAGGGACGGACAGCCCTGTCCGTCCGTTCGAATTCGGCGGGACAAGGCTGCCCCGCCCTACCAGGATTACACTGTAATCCAAATTTGAACCAAGCCTCCAGTCTTTACGGCGGAGACCGCCGTCTCCACTCTCTACATCACGAAATCGTTCGGATCGTCCTGCTTGAAACACGCGAGCGGCGGCGCGCCATCAGCATCCATGCCGGCCTCAAAGCCATATTCCTTCTTCACCAGCTCGCGCAGGTAATCGTTGTACAGCCGCAGGTCCACCCCCTGCGGACAGCCGCGCACGCACGCGCCGCAGCCGGTGCAGCGGCCTCCAAGATGCATGAACCTCAGCAGGTGGAAGAACATGGCGTCCGCCGGATCGTCCGTCCTGCCCGCGAGCTGCGGCTTGGCGATATCCGTGAAACATTCCTTGCAGTAGCAGGCCGGACAGAGGTTACGGCACGCGTAGCAGAGAATGCATTTCTTCATCTCCTGCTCGAATTTTCCCCATCTGGCGTCGCGCGGAAGTTTCAGCGCGGCCGCCACGTCATCCGATTCCGCGGACGCGTCCGGCTGCTCAACCGGGTCGGCGACAAGGTAATCGGCGATGACCGGGTTGTGCGAAGGGCATTTCCGGCAGTCCGGGTAGATGACGTCCTCCAGCGGCACTGTCTTTTCCGCGCCGCCGCACACGGCGTGGACGCGCCCGTCCTTGAGCGCCGCGCTTTCAATCGTGTCGCAGCCGAGCGCCCGCGACAGTGCATGATTATCAATCACTCCCGCGCAGGGCGCGCCGAGAACGATCACGTTTTCCCGATCAACCTGCTTCTCCTGGATCAGCCCCGCAAGCGAGCGCGAATCGCAGCCCTTGACGACTATAGCGACCTTTTTCCCCTTGAACTTGTGTAGCAGATTCACGAGATTCATCGAGCAACGCGAGTCGAAGATCAGCTTGCTGATCTCCGCGTCCGCCGCGCCGGACTCGTCCTTCCGCGCGCGGATGATCAGCGGCGCGGCGGAGAGCGGCAGCGTGCCGGCCTCATAGCCTATCAGCACTTCCGCCTTGCCGGAGGACAAAAGTTCAGCCGCGATTTTTTTCAGATCCGCCCTGGCGCTCATATCAAATTTCCTTCACCATCTGTCTGTTCGGACCCAATTTCCTGACCTTCTCCGTGACCTCTTTCATAACCTCCGCGAACCTGCCGCCCTCGGCGGCCGACACCCACGAGAACTGGACCCGGCCATCTTCGATCCCGGCAAAGTCCAGCAGGTTCTTCAGCATATGAAACTTCCGCCGCGCATGGTAGTTGCCGGTGAGATAATGGCAGTCACCCGGGTGGCAGCCGGAGACGAGTACGCCGTCATATCCCTGGTAAAGCGCCTTCAGGATAAAGGCGGGGTTCACTCTTCCCGAACAGGGTACCCTGATGATCCTCGTGTTCGGCGGGTACTGGAACCGGCTCACGCCGGCAAGGTCCGCGCCCGCGTACGAACACCAGGTGCACAGGAAGGCGAGTATCCTCGGCTGCCATTCTCCGGATTTCTCTTTCATAACGACATTATCTCCGCAATCACCTGCTCCTCGGTGCTGCCCTTCAGGACAACCGCATTGCAGCGGCAACTCGCCGCGCAAACCCCGCAACCCTTGCACAGCGCCAGGTTGACCTTCGGAAGAAGGCGCTCATCCCTGCCCACCCGCTGAAGCTCCATGCTGATGGCGCTGAACGCGCAGAGCTTTTCGCACAGTCCGCATGCCATGCATCTATCAACGTTGACCGTGCTTACCGTGCCGTGCGCCTCAAGTTCCTTTTTCGACAGCAGCACGCACGCGCGGGAAGCGGCGGCCAGCGCCTGGGCCAGTGATTCGTCAACCGCCTTCGGTCCGTGGGCCAGTCCTGCCACGTAGACGCCCTCGGTCGCGAACTCCACGGGCCGCAACTTGGCGTGCGCCTCCATGAAGAAACCATCCTGATTGATCGGAACCTTGAGCTGCTTGGCCAGCACGTCGTTCGCCTCTGCGTCCGCCACTATGCCCGTGCTGAGCACAACGTAATCGGCATTCATATCCACCTGCCGGCCGAGAACGGGATCCTTGAACATGACGGACGGGCCGGCCCCCTTTTCGAAGACCACCTCCGGCTTGTCTTCCGGATCGAACCGAGTGAACATTACGCCCTTGTCCCGGGCTTCCGCGTAATACAGCTCGCGTTCGCCGTAGGTCCGGATATCCCTGTACAGCACGTGGATCTCGGCATCCGGTAGCAGATCCCTGGCGCGGATCGCATTCTGAATCGCGCGCGTGCAACACACCCTGCTGCAGTATTGACGCGGCTCCTCGCGCGAGCCCACGCATTGAATCATAACGATGCGCTTCGGCTTCCTCGCGAACCCGTCTTTCAGCAGTTTACTGAACTCCAACTGGGTCACGACTCTCCGGCTGCGGCCATAACCATACTCGTTTGACCGGTACTCGTCCGCGCCCGTCGCCACGAGAATCGCGCCGTGCAGGAACTTCGCGCCGTTCGAGAGAATCGTCTCGTAGTTGCCGACAAAACCCTTCACCTCGCGAACGACGGCGCCCATGTGAACGCTGATGCGCGGGTGGTTGGTTATCCTCTTCACCAGCGATTTCAGCATGGCCTGAAGGTCCTGGCCGCCCGGCAATCTGTCGAGATCCCGCAGGTGACCGCCAAGCGTCCTGCCCTTTTCCACCAGGCAAACGTCGAAGCCCTGGTCGGCTATAGCCAGCGCGCCCGTCATGCCGGTGAGTCCGCCGCCTATCACGAG
>JAGYMT010000029.1 GCA_018400335.1 Kiritimatiellia bacterium
CAAAGAATGTGCTTGCATAAGTCTATTAGCATTTGCTAATGTGCTGGTTATGAACGACCCGATCCGCCTGGCCAGAATCCTGAAGGTGCTTTCCGTGCCCGCGCGCGTGCGCATCGTCCAGCTTCTCAAGCGCCGGGCGTTGTGTGTCAACGCCCTCACCGCGCGGCTGGACATCACCCAGGGCGCCGTCTCGCAGCACTTGCGGATCATGCGTGATGCGGGGCTCGTTGTGGACGAGAAGCGCGGATACTTCGTCCACTACCGTCTGAATGAAGCTGTCCTTGCCGAGTGGCAAGGTCATGTTGGAGAACTGCTGGACCCGCAAACCGGAGCCAGCGAAAACACGAAGGGAGTAGAAACATGTGCTGCTGCAACGACAAGAAGCGAGGCTGCCAGAAGCCGGAGAAACTGAAGGGGAAACCCGAGGACTGCACCGCAAAGCAGATAGAGAAGTGTCACGGCAAGGGCAAGGATCATCCCTGCGCGCCCAGGAAGGGGGCGAAGTAGGTGGCGTCTAAAGAGTCGCGCGAGCGGGCGGACGGCGAGGACCGGAATCCGCTGCCTGACTACTACGAAACGGTTGCCGCGGACGTGATCGCCTTCTGCGGGGCGTCCGGCGGCCGGGTCTGGGTCGATCTGGGCAGCGGCCCGGGCGGCTTGGGCTTGGCTCTGCTCGAAAAGATTCCGGACGGTGTGATGGCGCTGCTTGACCCTGACGCCGATGCCCTGCGGCGCGCGCTCGACATGGCTCGCCAGCGTGGGCATGCCTCGCGGGTTGTGGCCGTTGTCGGACCCGCTGAGAAGATGCCGCTGCCCAGCGAGTCCGTGGATGTCGTGGTCAGTCGCGGTTCTTTCTACTTCTGGCAGGACCGGGCTCAAGGCCTCCGGGAGGTCTGGCGAGTCCTGCGTCTTGGCGGTCGGGCTATGATCGGGGGCGGGCTGGGCACCGGCTATCCTGCTTGGGCGCGGACCGAGTTCATCCGTCGTCAACGGGAGTCGCAGCGAAGCAAGGGCGCCGAAGCCATGCGGACATTCCGGGAAGCGCGAAGTCAGGAGACATTTCGCCGACTGGCCGCGGAGGCGAATCTACCGAAATACGAGGTGGTGGGTGAAGGCGGCTTGGATACGGGCGATCCCCAGAGCGGCGTGGGTATCTGGCTGCGATTTGAGAAGAGCTGTGGGGGCAACGCAAACCGATGGGAGAAAGGGGTGAAATGAAGCGATTCGATGTGGCGAGCATGATAGTCCATGGGCGCGATGAAAAGGAGAAAAACGTCCTTTGCGCGACGCCGGAGTTCAAGATTCGTGTTGTTGCGCTTGGTCCGGGAGAGGGCATGCCTGAATGCGAAATGACCTCCTATGTTGTTTTCGTCTGTATCGAAGGCGAAGCTGAAATCCGGGCGGGTGAAGATCGCGTCACGCTATTCGTCGGGCAGGCTGCGGTCAGCGAACCAGCGATACTGTCGATGCAAAGCAAGACCGGGGCGCGGCTTCTGGGTATTCAGATCGTGAAGACGGGACGGAAGGAATGAATGAAACGAGAGAGTACGGCGGCGCCGACGCCATCGAAGTACATGGCCTGGCCAAGCGCTTCGGGAACGTCGCGGCGGTGGCAGGCATCGATTTCGATGTGCGCGAAGGCGAGATCTTCGGCTTTCTCGGCCCTAACGGCGCGGGCAAAACGACGACAGTGCGCATGCTCACTGGCGTCCTGGAGCCGACGGAAGGCACCGCGACCATCGAGGGCCACGACATCCGCACCGAGGCGCTGCTCTCGAGGGCGCACATGGGAATCGTGCCCGAGGAAGCCAACGTCTATCTGGACTTGAGTGTCTGGCAGAACGTTATGCTGATGGCCGAACTACACGGGGTGCCGCGCCGGGAGCGGTTTGAGACCGCCGACCATCTGCTGGAATCGCTGGGTCTTGGCGAGCGCAAGAAGCAGAAAGCCCGGGCGCTGTCCAAAGGCCTTCGACAGCGCCTCATGCTCTGCACCGCGCTGGTGACAGGGCCCGAAATCCTTTTCCTTGACGAGCCCACAAGCGGGCTGGACGTCCAAAGTGCCCGGCTCATCCGGCAGATCGTACGTGACCGGAATCAAGAGGGATTGACCGTCTTTCTGACCACCCACAACATGGATGAGGCCGAGGAGATGTGTTCTCGCCTGGCCATTATCAACAAGGGCCGCATCGCCGCTGTGGACACGCCCGACGGCCTTCGCGGCGTAGTCCGATCGAGGCAGTACGTCGAGGTGGTCTTTGAAGGCGATCCGCTCAATGGCCATGATCTAGAGGGCATTCCGGGCGTCACTCAAGTAAGTTCGCAGGCCGGACGCTTTCACCTTTATACCGAGGCGCCCGGACGTGTGGCGACCGAGGCGGTTCGTTATGCCGACGCCAAAGGCCGGCAAATCAGCCATATTTGCACGCGCAAGCCCAGCCTTGAGGAAGTTTACATCCATATCACGGGCGAAGAAGAACAGGAGGCGGCAAAATGAGCAACCATACCGAAGCCGTCGACACATGGCGGCGCCAAATCCACGGGGGCCTGGTGATCGTCAAGAAGAATGCCATGCTCTACTACCTGCGGCCGCCTGTGCTCATTTTCGGGGTGCTTTTTCCGGTGTTCTTCTTTCTTGCTTTCAAGATGGGCCGGCCCATACCGCCGGATCAGATCGTGCCGGGGATGGTGGCTATGGCGCTGTGGTTCACCGCGAGCGCGGTCGGGCCGCTGGTGACTCCCTGGGAGCGGCAGGCGAGGACTTACGAAAGGCTTATTGCCACGCCGATCTCGCTTCCCGCCATGATCGGCGGTGATGTGGTCAGCGGCCTCATTTTCGGTGCGTGTCTCTCAGTAGTCCCAGTGTTGTTGGGAGTGGCCCTGACGGACGCATCGATCGCAAACGCCGGACTGCTTCTCGCCGGCATTGTTCTGGGGGCGCTGAGTTTCGCTACACTGGGCGTCCTCCTGGCCGCGCCTCCGGCAAGCAGTCCGTCGAACATCATGTTGCTGTCGAATCTGGTGCGACTGCCATTGCTCTTCGTGAGCGGTATCTTCGTGCCAATCAGCCAGATGCCTGTATGGGCACGCTGGATCGCGCCCATCTCGCCCCTGTCATACGCGGGCGGCCTTATCCGTGGCGGCTTCGGACAGGAGAGTTACTTTCCCCACTACATGAGCATCTCGCTACTCACGATCTTGACCGTTTTGCTTTTCTGGGGCGCGTGCCGCTTCCATCGGCGCGGCCGCGCAAAAGGCCTGTGACAACCCATGAGAATCGGAACGTTCGAGTTCAACCTTCGAGAACTGGCCGGGTCGCTCGGCGATTTCGGCACGCTCTTGCCGCTGGCGATTGGGTACATCACGGTCTGCAAGCTGAACCCGGCCGGTCTGCTGGTGACGATGGGCCTCGTGAACATCGTCCCCGGATTGGTGTACCGGCTTCCCATGCCCATCGAGCCTATGAAGGTCCTTGCCGTGGTGGCCATTGCCCAGGCATGGACCCCGGAGAAGGTCTACACTTCCGGGCTGGTGATGGGCGTGGTCTGGCTGGCGATGGGCGCGACTGGAGCGATGGACTTCGTCGCGCGGTGGACGCCTCGCAGCGTGGTTCGCGGTATCCAACTGTCGTTGGGCGCGATGCTGGCCATTGAAGGCATCAAGATGGCCGGCACGTGGTGGTTGCTCGGCGTGGCCGCCGTCATCGTGGTTCTCTTGGTGCGGAGCAATCGCTACGCCCCAGCCTCCATCGTCCTGGTCCTCGGCGGAATGGTCATCATGGCCGTCCGCGGACAGTTGACCGATGCAGGCGGCGTCTCGCTATCGCTTCCACCATTGACGATGGTGGACCCGCGCGAAATCTGGCCCGTGTTGCGGGACGCGGGATTGGCGCAAATTCCGCTGACGGCCACCAATGCCGTGATCGCCACCAGCGCGCTCATCTCCGAATACTGGCCGAACCGGCGAGTCACGAATCGCCAGTTGGCGACCAACATGGGCGTCATGAACGTCGTGCTGCCGTTCTTCGGCGGCATGCCCCTGTGCCACGGGGCCGGAGGCCTGGCCGGGCAGCACTACTTCGGCGCGAGGACCGGCGGCGCCAACATCATCGAAGGGGCGATCGAGATCGGCTTGGGCGTCCTGCTGGCCGGGAGCATCGCGTCGATCTTCGCCGCGTTTCCGCTGGCCATCGTCGGGGCCATGATGCTGCTTGTCGGGGTCGAAATGGTCAAGTTCGCGCGCGATCTGCGTTTCGACCGCCAACTCATCCCGGTTGCGGTCACCCTTGGCGGCTCGCTGCTGGTCAACATGGCCGCCGGCTTTGCGGCCGGGATGGCCGTTCATTACCTCTTGCTGGTCAAGGAGGGGCGTCAACCGGCTACCCGGGATTGAAGTCCGCCGCTGAATCTCCGCGACGGCCGACGAAGGCCATTCAAGATTTCGCGGGGGATTTCTTCGGCTCGCCCGTTTGTATTGTTTGAACGGGCGCAATGTGTGCTCCCGGGAAGGCACAATGCCAACGAGAAAGGGGAAGGAGTCATATGAAACGAAGTGTTTACATAGGTTTAGCCGCTCTGGGAGTGGCCGCGGCAATCGTGACAACGGTGGTTTATGCCGAGGGCGATGGCGCTAAGGCGACGGAAGACCGGACAGCTCCCGAGCAAGAACAAACTGTCGGATGCGAGTACGCCACGTTGTGTCACACCGCCGGTTCCGAGTGTGCCTGCGCCGGGAAGGACTGTGACCGGTGCGCCGACTTCGTGGATGAGAATAGTGATCGCGTGTGCGACAAACAGGCGACGTGCGAAAGACACGGTAGCAAGCGCCGTCAACATGTAACGCGCTCGTGTGGTGGTTATGCCGGACGGAACTGCCGCTGAACTCAAGTGATGTCAACCGTGGAACGCTGATTGCGGTATGCGTCGTCGGCCTGCTGATCGGCGGATGTGTGTCGGTTCCGTCATCGTATATCGGGCAGATTCCTTCCGATCCGGCTTCGGAGTTCCAAGCCGCATCGGAGCCGGTCCCAATCCGCGGACCAAACGCGGTTAGCGACGAAAGGCACGCATTGCCGCCGGTGATCGCGACGAACGGCCCGGTTGCGCTTGCCGATTGCATTCGAATTGCCCTCGAACGGAATCCCCGCACCCGGTCCACCTGGCAGGCGGCACGCGCCGAGGCGGCGCGAGTGGGCGAGGAACGTGCGGCGTATCTGCCCTCGCTCGACATCGACGCGCAGGCGACGCACGGCAAGTCGGTGTCGCTCGACAGTGAGATCGAACGGGAAGTGCGTGACACCTATGCCGTCGGACTGGATGTGAGCTATCTGCTCCTCGACGGCGGTGCGCGGCGCGCACGGGTCCAAAGCGCCGAGGCCGGGCTACTGGCAGCGGATTTCCGCCACAACACGACGCTGCAGGAAGTCGCGCTGGCCGTCGCAGAATCATACTACGAGCGTCTCGGCGCGAAGTGGCTCCTCAAGGTTGCGGACGAGACGGTGAGGCGCACCCAATACCAATTGGAGATGGTGCGGGCACGTCACAAGGCCGGGATGGTGACGCGCTCCGACGTGTTGAGGGCCGAAACGCAACGCGCCGAGGCTGAACTCCTGCAAGTGCAGGCTCGCAACGGGGTAAAAATCGCCCAGGGTCGTCTGGCCCGCAATATGGGGCTGCCTGTTAATACAGCATTCGAGATCGCCGAAGCGCCCGCCGACGTTCAACGCACCGAGCTGCCGCGCATTGAGCAATTGCTCGACGAAGCCGCGCGCCACCGACCGGAACTGAAGACCGCCCTGGCCGGAATTGAGCAGCGCCGCGCAGAGCTGGCAGGCGCGCGCGCTGCATCATGGCCAACGCTCAGCGCTACAGGCTCCGCGGGGCGGAGGGATACCGATCTACCGCCGGAAGAGGACGAGTGGTCCGTGGGGCTGTCTCTTGGTTTCTCGCTCTTCGATGGATTTGAGCGCAGCCATCGCCGCGGACGCGCGCAGGCCGAACTGGCGCGCGCCCTGGCGGAACACGCCGATCTGTTGCAGGGGATCGAGATGGATGTATGGAACGCCTATTGGCGACTGATCGAAGCAGGCGAATCCATGGACGCCGCCGCGGCATTGACCGCCAGCGCAAGCGAAAGCGCCCGATTGGCCGAAGGCGAATACAAGAGCGGGGTCACGTCGATCGTCGGACTGATCGACGCCCAAACCGCCCGGACCGAAGCCGAACGCCGCCTCGTGCAGTCGCGTCTGGACTGGTACACCGCCAAGGCCGGCTTCGAGCGCGCGGCAGGACGGTCACTGGCACAAAAGACAAGTCCCGTCGCATGGGAAAAAGGAAAGTGATGGTCAAAAAGAGAAAAAAACGCATTGTTCAACTCTCGCTCCTTGTCCTTGCCGTGATCGGGGCAAGCGTTTGGTGGCATTTTGGCCACAACGGCGGACAGGCCGAAAATGCACCGGCCACCACCGTCGTTCAGCGGCGGGATATGTCATCCACCGTTCTGGCCACGGGGTCGATCAAGCCGCAGGTGGGCGCGGAAGTTCGCGTAGGGGCCCGCATCTCCGGCAAGGTCGAACATCTCTATGCCAACATCGGCGACACCGTCAAGAAGGGCCAGACGATAGCGGAACTGGAAAAGGCCGACCTCGTCGCCGCCGTCAACCAGCGCAAGGCTGAACTTGAACTGGCGGAGAAGGAATTGGCCCGTCAGGAAGAACTCCTGAAGCAGGACTTCACCCCGCAACAGACGCGCGACGAAGCGCGGGCTCGCTGGGCCGTCGCCAAGGCCGTGCTGGAAGCCGCGCAGGCGCAGGAATCCTATGCCACCATCACCGCACCCATTGACGGTGTCATCGCTTCCGTTTCCACTCAAGAAGGCGAAACCGTAGCCGCAGGTCTGAGCGCGCCGACCTTCGTCACCATTATTGACCTTAACCGCCTTCAGGTGGACGTCTTCGTGGACGAGGTCGATATCGGCAAGGTGCGAACCGGACAGCAGATAGTTTTCACGGTGGACGCGTTTCCCTCGCGCGAATTCGAAGGCAAAGTCACGGCCATATATCCGAAGGCCGTCCTCCAGGAGAACGTCGTCTACTATGATGTCGTCGCCGATGTCGTATCGGACTACGACGGCCTGTTGCGCCCCGAGATGACCGCCAGCGTCACCATACTTCTGAAGAAACGCGAGCAAGTGCTGGCTGTTCCCGCCAAGGCGGTGAAGAGGGAACGCGGCAAGAACATCATCTATATCCTGTCGGAGACGGGTCTCGAATCGCGCGAGATCAAGGTCGGATGGAAAGACGGTCAGTGGATCGAGATTGCCGCGGGTCTCGACGAAGGCCAGGTCATCCTCTTGGCGAAACCAGAGGACGCAGGAGAGTAATGGATGTCAAGATTCTCGAGATCTCGGCCATCTGCTGCAGCGTTATAGCGGTTGCATTTGGCATCTACCCGGCCCAAAAGGGCGCCGCCGTTGATCCGATTACCGCTGTGCAGGCATAGAAACTTAATGCGGCCTTGGGCCGCAAAGGAGGAAATCATAATGATAGAGATTCAAGGTCTTGATAAAACTTACTCAAGCGGAAGCGTCGAAACGCCCGTATTGAAGGGCATCTCCTTCCGTGTCGAAGAGGGAGAGTACGTAGCCATCATGGGCGCGTCGGGGACAGGCAAGTCCACCCTGATGAACATCCTCGGCTGCCTGGACAGACCGACGGGCGGCCGCTACCGTCTCGACGATACGGATGTCGCGCCTCTTGACGACGAGTCCCTCTCGCGGCTGCGCAACCGTAAAATCGGTTTCGTCTTTCAGCAATTCAATCTGTTGGAGCGGACATCGGCGCTGAAGAACGTCATGCTGCCGCTGATCTATGCCGCCCCGTATCCCGCCGATGCCCAGGAGCGCGCCGAACGCACCCTCACCACCGTTGGCCTGGCCGATCGGATGCACTACAAGCCGAGCGAACTCTCCGGCGGCCAGCAGCAACGCGTCGCCATCGCGCGGGCGCTCATCAACGACCCCGAGATGATCTTGGCAGACGAGCCGACCGGCAACCTCGACCGGCGGAGCGGCTTGGAGGCGCTCGCGGTGTTCAAGCGGCTTCATAGTCAGGGACGCACAATTCTACTCGTGACCCATGATCAGGCCGTCGCCGAGCACGCAGACCGGGTTGTCGTCTTGAAAGACGGACGCATCGCGGAGGACCGTAAGGTGGAGCAGCCACATGACGCCGAGGCCGAACTCGCGGCCATCGGCGAGAAGGAGAACAACCAATGAAAATGCTACGCATCGCCGGCGAGGGGGCCAACGCACTAACCGCCCAGAAACTGCGCACCTTCTTCATGATGGCCGGCACAGTGGTCGGCATCGCCGCCCTTACAGTCATTATGGCGGTCGGCAAAGGAACGGAACGTAAGATCATGAAGCGCGTGGAGACCTTCGGCATCCGGGCCATCATGGTGACGGCGGGCGGCGGCAAGAGGGAGGGGATGTCGCCTCCGCAGGAAGGCGTTGCCACGCTTCGGCTGGATGATGCGGAGGCCATTCGTAACCGGGTGAGCGGCATTGAGGTCGTCGCCCCTGCGGTGATGAAGCGAGGGATGGGAGTCAAGCGAGGCGACGCCCAGTCGCAGATGGTCGTCTTTGCGGTGGAACCCGATTGGCACGAAGCCTGGGAGTGGTACGTCCATCAGGGGGAGCCCATTGCCGAGGAAGACACGGCAACCATGAGCCGCGTGTGCGTTCTGGGCGCCACGGCGGCCCGCGACCTCTTCGGAGACGAAGACCCGGTGGGCGAGCAAGTGCAGATCGGCCCGGTGCGCTTCACCGTGAAAGGCGTCCTGGAGCGGCGCGGTGTCAGTCCCATGGGAGGTGACATGGATAACCGCGCGCTTATCCCCCTGCCCACCGGCATGAGGCGCCTGTTCAACCAGGACCACATCAGCTATGTCCGCTTGAAAGTCCGCAATGCGGACGACATAGACCGCGTGGGCGAAGAGGTCCGTCAGCTCTTGAGGGGGCGACATCACATCACGCCGCCGCAGGAGGACGATTTTGCCGTAGTGACGGCGGCGATCATCGCCAAAACAGCCCGAGGAATCGGCGGCACGCTCACCGTGCTGCTCGGGTCCCTGGCTGGGCTCAGTCTCATCGTTGGGGGCGTGGTGTTGATGAACATCCTGCTGATCTCCGTGAGCGAGCGCAAGCGTGAGATCAGCCTGCGCCGGGCCGTGGGCGCGACGAAGCATGACATCCTGGCCCAGTTCCTCACCGAGTCCCTGACGGTTACTTTCGTCGGGATGGCGGCCGGTTGCATCCTCGGCGTGGGCATCTGTCTTGCCCTGGGCCGGCTGAGCCCGATGCCCGTGGCGCTTTCCTGGGAGCCGGTGGCCCTGGGGCTGGTCTTCGCGCTGTTGGTGGGGACGTTTTTCGGTGTGCAGCCCGCGCGCAAAGCGGCCGGCCTGAATCCGGTGGAGGCGCTGCGATGAAGCTCTCGCGGAACCTCGGCCTCTCCTGCGAGATCCTTGCCGCCCACAAACTGCGCACGCTGCTCAGCGTTCTGGGCATCGTGGTGGGCGTCGCGGCGGTCGTTTTGATGGTATCCGTCGGGCGTGGCGCGGAGAAACGCATCCTCGACCGCATTAGGGACATGGGCACGAACCTGATCCTCGTCAATGCCGGCCAGACACGGCTGATAGCCGGGCGACAACGCCAGATGGCATCGGTCACCACGCTCGTTCCCGAAGACGCCGAGGCAATCCGACAAGACTGCCCATCGGTTGTCTTCGCCGCCGCGGCGACCAGTCGCAAGATGAACGCGCGATACGAGTCGCAGGCCATCAACACCAGCATCGTGGGTATGGAGGCCGATGGCTTTCGCATCCGCAACGTCGAGCGGGCGTTCGGTCGTTTCTTCGACGAGGAAGAATCGCGGGGAAGCCGTCGCGTCGCCGTGCTTGGGCCTACCGCCGCCGCCAACCTGTTCGACGCGGCCGATCCCGTTGGGCTGCGTTTTCGCATCGGACGGGTTCCTTTCGAGGTCATCGGTGTCACGCGAGCCAAAGGCGTGGATGCCAACGGCGTTGATCAGGATGACGTTATCTATATCCCCCTGAACACAGCCATGCGCCGCCTTTCGAACGTCACATACGTGGATACGGTTTATGCGCAGGCGTGCGAGTCGTTCCTGCTGGACAGCGCCGAGGCCGAAATACGCGAGATTCTGCGTGAACGGCATCGGCTGCGCGACAAACCTGACGACTTCACCATTCAGAACCAGGCCACGCTGCTGGAGACGGAGCGCGAAACCTCGCGCGCCATGACGCTACTCATCGGTAGCGTGGCGGGCATCAGCCTGCTCGTCGGCGGGGTCGGGATACTGGCGGTCATGCTGATCTCGGTCCGCGAGCGAACACGCGAGATCGGTCTGCGACGAGCCGTCGGCGCAATGCGCCGGGACATTCGCAATCAGTTCCTGTTCGAGTCTGGCATTCTGGCGGGGGCGGGAAGTCTGTCGGGCGTTTTGATTGGGGCCGGGGGCGCCTGGGCGGCTTCGGCCTTCGGCTATTGGGACGCGGTTATCTCCTGGCCAGCGGCCTTCATCGCCTTCGGCTTCTCTGCCACCATCGGCGTTCTCTTCGGACTCTACCCCGCCATCCGCGCCGCCCACCTGGAACCTACCGAGGCGTTACGGGCGGAGTGAGGCCGAACGCTGCCTCGTGCAGTCGCGGCTGGACTAGTACGCCAGTCCCGATCCGTGATCGGGACGAGGTGGCGCACAGTGCTTCTTGTCAAAATCTGGCGGAGAGGGCGGGAGTCGAACCCGCGGTACTCTTACGAGTACACAGCATTTCCAGTGCTGCACCATCGGCCACTCGGTCACCTCTCCGGTTCAAATGCGCAGTCAAGGGTAACCTTCA
>JAGYMT010000290.1 GCA_018400335.1 Kiritimatiellia bacterium
AACTGCTGGCAAAGGCGCGTTTTTAAAAAACCAAACGTAACTACTCAGCTCATTAAGTCGAGGAACGTCGGAACAGGCTGTTCCGCCCTACCGTTGGAATTCCTGGTAGGGCCGCACAGCCTTGGGCGGCCGTCAAATTTCGACCGACCTATTTACCCTGTCAAAAAAATTCTACTGCCGGATTTAGGATGAAGAACTCATTAATAATTTCAGCCTGCCTCGCGTCCGCCCTTCTCCTGGCGGGCTGCGGAAAGCCGGAGGCGCCGGAAGCGAAACCGGCGCCGCTGGTCGAGACAATATCCTCCGGCCCGGTTCTCCTCACGATGAGCGCCGAGCCGCCGCTGGTCCGCCTGAACAGCGATGTGTTCCTCACGGTGAAAGTCGAATCGCCCTCCGGCGTGGAGGTCCGCCTGCCGCCGATTGACGACAGGCTCACCGGCTTTACCCTGCAGGGCTCGTTCGACAGGTATCCGGTCAACGGGTCGGCCGGGATCGTGAAGGAGCGCAGCTTCAGGCTGACCCCGACGCTGGCGGAGGAACACAGGATCGGCCCGATGGCCGTCACCGTGGTTGACGGCAGGAAACAGCCGGCGGAGGAGAGCTGGTTCGCCACACGTCCGATCCAGTTCGAGAGCGCTCCGCTCGCCGCGGATGATGATTCCACCGCGCGCGGCATTATAGGACCTGTCCGCGTGCTGCCGTCGTTCAAGACCATCGCCGGTTGGATACTGGCGGTTCTTGCGATCAGCGCGGTCTGCGTCGTGCTCTGGTTCCTGTTGCACCGAATCAGGCGCGCCGTGCGGCTGCGCAGGATGAGCCCGCGCGAGCGGGCACTGAGGGAGCTGGATGAGCTCATTGCGCGGGATCTTGTTGGCAGGCGGCTCGTGAAGGATTTTTACGCGGAGCTTACGATGATCGTCCGCCGTTACATCGAGCGGGCTCACAAGATACGCGCACCGGAACAGACCACGGAGGAATTTCTGGCCGCGGCCGCCGCTTACCCCGGGTTCAAGCGGGAAGTGATGCACAAGCTCCGCGACTTCCTGCGGAGCGCCGACCTCGTGAAATTCGCCGCGTTCCGGCCGGAGCAGACGGCGATAACACGCGCGCTTGATACCGCGCGCGATTACATACGGACTGATGAACTTATGATTCAACAGGAGGAGAAGGACGATGTTTAGGTTCGCGCATCCCGGCTTCTTCCTGCTGCTGATCCCGCTGGGTCTGGCGGCCTGGGCAGTGCTGTCCCGGCGCCAGGGCGGCGCGATGCTGTTCGCGCCGACGCATCGGCTGCCGGAATTCCGCGGATCACTGCGGACGCTCGCGCTGCTTCTGATGCCCTACGCCTTTCTGCTCGGTGCCTTGCTGGTGATTATCGCGCTCGCCCGTCCGCAGACGGTGTTCTCGAGGACGACCCACAGGGCGGATGCGATCGCAATCGCGATGGTTATGGATGTCTCCGGCTCGATGGAGGCGCTGGATTTCTCCACGGGCGGGCGGCACGTAACACGTCTTGAAGTGTCGAAGGAAGCCTGCGCGGGCTTCGTTGATGGCCGGCCGAACGACCTGATCGCCCTGGTGACATTCGGCGGCTACGCGACCACGCGTATGCCGCTCACGCTCGATCACGCGGCGCTGCTCAATTCCCTTAAAGGAATACAGATACCGGCGCAGGTCCTGGATCAGGAGGGAAACGTGGTCAACCAGGATGAACTGCTCACCGCAATAGGCGATGCGCTTGCCACCGCGTGCGCGCGGCTCGATAAAGCTGATATCAAGTCAAAAATAGCCATACTCCTGAGCGACGGTGAATCCAATACGGGCATTATCAAGCCGGAGGCAGCCATCGAGGCGGCGAAGGCGCTCGGGGTGAAGGTCTACACCATCGGGATAGGTTCGAACTCCCGCGCCCCGTTCATGGTCCGCGACATGTTCGGGCGCAACGTGATCCAGTATGCGGAGATTATATTGGACGAGGAACTGCTCGGCAACATAGCCGATGTGACCGGCGGCAGATATTTTCACGTTAAGGATGCAAAGGGAATGCAGCGCGCGATGAAGGATATTGACAAGCTCGAGAAAACGAGGATCGAGCAGGATGTCTACCATCGCCAGAACGAGCTGTTCGCCTATTTTATGATTCCGGGCTGCCTGCTGATAATGCTGGCTGCGACGGTGAACACGCTCGTTTCGAGAAAGATTATTTGATACGGGGAATGATATAATGCAACTCCAGTTCATATATCCTTCGGCGCTGTACCTGCTGTGGGCCGTGCCGGTCTTCGGGTTCGCGTGGCTTACAGCGCGGCGCCGCGGGGAGCTGAAGCTCGACAGGCTCTTCTCGCCCGCGATGCGGGCAAAACTGTGTCCCCGGGCTTCATCCGTCCGTTTCCACTGGCAGTGGGGACTGCTCATGGGCGGACTGCTTCTGGCCGTGATCGCCGCCGCGCGCCCGCAATGGGGTACGAGGGATGAGCGGGTTCTGCAACGCGGGCGCGACCTCGTTATCGCGCTGGACGTTTCGAGATCCATGCTGGCCCGGGACGTGCGCCCGAGTCGGCTCCTGCGCGCGAAGGCTGATATCATGGACCTGCTCAGGGAACTTAGGGGCGACCGCGTGGCGCTGGCGGCCTTCAGGCACAAGGCCGTGCAGCTCTGTCCGCTGACGATTGATTATTCGTTCGTCGAGCAGGCGCTGGATGACGTCACCATCGCTTCCGCTCCGCCGGGCGCAACGGATATAGGCGACGGAATTGTCAAGGCTCTGGAGGCGTTCGAGACGGATGATTCCGCGCACAAGGCGATAATCCTGGTCTCCGACGGTGAGGACTTGACTGAGCGGGCAAAGGCCGCGGCGGAACAGGCGAAGAGCAGGGGCATTCCCGTCTTCACGGTTGGCCTTGGAGACCCGGCCGGCTCGACGATCCTTGATCCCGCAGGCCGGGCCGTTACCCACCAGGGCAGGGAAGTGATAACCCGTCTTGACCATGATGCGATGAAGGAGCTGGCCGAAATCAGCGGCGGCGCCTATGTCCCCGTTGGAACGGCCAACGTCAAGCTCGGCAAGCTGTACCGCGATCACCTGAGCAGGATATCGGCCCGCGATATAGAGGAGCTCACCCGCGAGCGGTATATTGACCGCTACCAGTGGTTCCTGCTCCCCGCGCTTCTGCTGTTCCTGGCGGCAGCGGCGCTCAGCCGCGGTCAGCCGGCAACCGGCAAAAAGAAAAGGGAACGAACCGCGCCGACGGGTGCGGCGCCGGGATCGCGCGGTCGAACCGTCGCGGCGGCTTTGCTTGCCGTGTCACTCGTCATCGCCGGCAGGGCTGAGGAAGGCGGCGCGGAAGGA
>JAGYMT010000291.1 GCA_018400335.1 Kiritimatiellia bacterium
ACTCAACATCGCCGGCTCTCCCTTGCCGCAGGTTCGCGTTATGAATGATGATTTTGTCCCGCTCAACGCCATGCATCCGGTGCCCGGACGATACCTTGTAGCTTCAACAGGCGACGTCTACGTTGCGGTCACAAAAGGTCTTGAAGGTGGGGAATCTTACACGTTACGCGCATTATGGCGCGCTGTTGAGTCGGATTATTCAGGAGATCTCACGTCCAACCCGGCCGTGTATTATGAGCCTGCGGGCTTATGGTATATTCTTGGCACGGACGGCGAGCCTATACTCTGGGATGAGCAATGGGGCGGACCGGGCCTCATTCCCGTGCCCGGCGATTATACAGGAAACGGAATATCCGATCTGGCGGTCTATGCCGATGGATACTGGTATATCCTGACCGTTGGCGGAGAACTCGTGCTGTGGGAAGGGCAATGGGGCGGAGCCGATTACACGCCGGTGGGAAGATAGCGGGAGCGGCGGCGTCAGTTCTTCGTTGGAGGCGTGCTATGCACGGCGATCTTCCCGAGAACGACGCACCCTTGCGATCTTGACTCTTCCGTCAGACGATGTATTATCCAAATAATTATCATGACGGTGATTTGAAATGAAACCATTCAAAAAACCATTATCCCGACCGGCAAATCTGGATGCGCTGGCGGAAGAATGTCTGCGCGCAATTGGGCGGCGCGGGCTGGGCAAGGCTGTTTCTATCGGCGGAGCACTGGGATTAATCCATTACCTGGATTACAGGACCACGCGCGACGTGGACGCGTGGTGGGACGATTCCGTTTCTGAAGCGGACAAGCGCCTGGTGATCGAAACGGTGCGAAAGGTTCTGGAAAAGAAGGGCGCCGTTAAAATCCGTTCCTGGGGAGATGTGGTCAGTATTGAAATGAAAAGCAAGGGTCGCGTAGTTTTCAGTTTTCAACTCGCCGAAAGAACCGTGCGTTTAAAAGAAACGCGCAAAGCAGCCTGGGACGATTTGGCGGTGGACAGCCTTGAAGATTTAGTGGCTTCCAAAATGACGGCCTTGATCGAAAGGGGCGCACCGCGAGATTTCCGGGATATTTACATGGTATGCCGGGCGGAATTGGCTACAGAAAACGATTGCCGGACACTTTGGGCCAGGCGGCAATTGCTGGCCGGAAGCGATGCAGATCGGAAAAGAGCCAAACTGGCTGTTCAGGCGCATTTGAAACGCATTGCGCTGCTGCGGCCGCTCGCACAAATCAAGGATGCGGAAGAACGCCGGGCGGCCGAATCATTGCGGCATTGGTTTAAAGGGAAATTTCTCGATGCATTCAAGTGAAACATCCGCAACATGCGACAAGCTGTTGAGAATAGAAGGGGCTTTGTATCCAGACAGGGACCCGCCGAAGTCGTTAACGTCATTGAACGATCGCGTGGACTTCATTGCGCGCCTGTGCGCGGCGTGGGATTTTGGCATTCTGCCGGATGCCCGGGCGATCGAAGCGATTAAGCGCAAAAACTGGCGTGCGGCAGTGGATGCCTGCGGATTGCTGTCTTCACCGGCTTATCATTTACTTCGGGAATGGCATGGCTTGCCGCCCAAGCCGTTCCTGGGTCAGGCCCGACCGGAAATTACCAATGATCCGAATCTGGCTTTTGTATGACTCTTTGAAAAAACAAAATAAAAAGAGAAAAATGAAAAGCATTCCTTAATCAAGCAGTCGCGGGATGTCGTGAGAATGCAAACGGAAAAATCCGGAGACGCGGACGTATTGCCGGCATGTTGATCATGTCGGCCCTTTTGTTTGCGGCAGCCGGCGCGCGGGCGCAGGGAACATATTATCACGTGGATGCGAGCCAGACGGACGATTCGGGCGCGGGCACGAACTGGGCCACGGCCAAGCGGACCATCCAGGCCGCCGTGGACGCGGCTTCGGACGGTGATCCCGTACTGGTCACCAACGGCGTGTACAACGCCGGGGGCGCGGTCACGCCGGGTTTTGCTCTCACCAACCGGGTATGCATCACCAACGCCATCACCGTACGCTCGATGAACGGGCCGGAGGTGACGATTATCGAGGGGGCAGAGGCCTCGGGCGGGGAATGGGAGATGACGCCATCCGCGGCGTGTTCATGAGCGGCGGGAGCTCGCTGATCGGGTTCACCGTGACAAACGGGTATACCATGGCGTCCGGTGATGGCAATTTTGATCGATCCGGCGGCGGTGTCTGGCTGGCCACGGATTGCGTGGCAAGCAACCTGATCGTGAGCGGTAATTCTGCGAATACATACGGCGCCGGCGTATATTTGCGTCAAGGCGGGACGGTGAACAACTGCATTGTATGGGACAATACGGCGACTGGTACCGGGAATGATATATTCAATAACAACGGAGAAGCTATCCGCTACACCTGCGCGTCGGATGGCGTGACCCCCGGCACGAACGGCAACATCACGGCTGATCCCCTGTTCGTGGACGGAGCCAACAGCAATTTCCAATTACAGGTTTCTTCTCCCTGCATCAACGCGGGGAACAACACGTATGCGCCGACCAATGCCACGCCCTACGACCTGGCGGGCAACCCGCGCATCATGCACGGGACGGTGGACATGGGCGCGAAAGCCGATCAAACAATAGAGTTTCCCGCGATTCCCGATCAGGATGCGGACGGCACGCTCGATCTGGCGGCGACGGCATCCTCGGGGTTGCCGGTGAGCTTTCCGAACAGGCCGGGCAGTCCGGTGGTGTGGCAGGATGCCGCGACGATCGCCTTCTCGGGACCGGGCACGGTTGGGATAATCGCATTGCAGGCGGGGAATGATGACTGGAACCCGGCGCCGGACGTCACGAACACGTTCATGGTCGTTCGCGGCGCTCCGCCGCGCACGGACTTCGGGGGCGAGGGCCTTTCCGATATAGCGGTCTATTGCGAGCTGACGGGGATGTGGTATGCATTGTCGCTCGAAAGCGGGTTGATAATGTGGGAAGCGAGTCTCGGCGGACTCGGCTTCATTCCCGTGCCCGGCGATTATACCGGGGATGGAATATCCGACTTGGCGGTCTATGAAGGGAAATAACATGCAGTGCCACGAACAGTTTGTGACAACCGCGCACGGGCGGATTTGGGTGGGAAGCTACGGGCAGGACAAATCCCGCGCGCCGCTTCTTGTTCTCCACGGCGGCCCCGGTTTTCTCAGCATGCCGCGCGAGGTGTGCGATCTGGCATGGCCGTAACGCGCCCGCTGACCTCCGACCTCTGTCCTCTGACCTCTCCGTCGGCATGCGCGAAAACCGATGCCTTGACTCTTCTCGTTTTTTATGGCAGAAACACGAAATTAAGGCACTAGCCAACTTCGTTGAAAGATTTCAGGTGTTCAG
>JAGYMT010000292.1 GCA_018400335.1 Kiritimatiellia bacterium
GCAGAGTTCGCCACGTCACTCGGGCGGTCGCAGGCGAGTTCAATGAGAAACCGACATTCGATATTCCGGTTTTTGCCTCGGACGGCACGCATTTCGTTTTTTGGACGGCTTGCGGATCGCGTGAACACGGAGGCACTACCGTGCTCTGCAAATGCCGCTGTTCCGACGGTGAAATCACGCAATTGACCGATCCGGTTCCCGGTTTTAACGGTTGGAGCGGCCACATCCTGGGCGGGAGAGTCAAGGCGTATTGCACGGGGATCAACGGCGCCGGAGTCGCGGGACCGTGGGCCGTCTACACGAGCGGCCCCAGTCTGCGCAAAGTGCAACTGGAAACACTGGAGGATATCCGGCTGGCTTCGGATTTCGACTGTTGGGCGCCGTGTGGCTTGGGAATTGACCCGGCGGGGACCTCCGCGCTGATATCGCTTCTGCCCATGAACCCGGATGTTCGCGGCGGATGCCGAATGGTGCGGCGCTGGTGGGACGCTTTCGCGGCGGAGGGTGGCATGCGCACACGGCTGCTACGGGTTCCGCTGAATGGCGATGCACCACAAGAAATCCTTGAGCTGAAGGGGCTGAGCAGCCAGCATAACCCGATCTGCCCGACCGATTCGGATCTGGTTTTGCAGACACGCGATCTGCCGCCTTTATTCGCCGTGGGCGGCGATGGACTGAAATCCAACCGCTACTGGATCTGGCGGATATCGACCGGCCATGCGATACCCATCGGGACGCGGAACGCCAATAGATTCCAGATACATGCGCTCTGGTCCACCGATGGGAACTATGTATTTTATGATGGCCGGAGCGCAGAAGGAGGTTGTTATGTCGGGGTCAGCGACCGTTCCGGCAACGTGGTGCGTGAATACGACTTCCATGAAGCCACGTCGTACGGGCACGTCGGAGCCGACCCTCGACGCCCGAACGCAATGGTTATAGATGGCTTTGTCACGCCGGATTTGCTGCAATGGGTGTATTGGGACGATGAGGCGCCGCGATTTGAGCCAATTGCCCGGCATGCCACCAATTGGGGGCTGAACCACGCCGGTATTTATGACGACGAGTGCGCCGATCCGCATCCGCAGATCGATCCCACCGGGCGTTGGCTGGTTTTCAATGTTGGTCGAGATGATTGTTCGGATATCTGCTTGGCGGATATTGGAGTGCAATGAATCAAACAACACGATTGCCCCCGGGAGTGCCGCCCCAGATCGGATGTTGGTCCGGCAATGCGGCATATATGAACCTGGACGGTGTTGAAGGTTACCCTTGACTACCATGAATTCGAAACACGAAAACACACGGCCCGGCGAAATATGGCTGGTCCACCATACGCACGTTGACATAGGCTATACCGAGCCGCAGGATATTATCCTGCGCAAGCATGCCGAGTTCATCGCCAGGGCGCTGGACTATTGCACGGCCACGGACGACCTGCCGACGGGTGAGCGCTTCTGCTGGACCTGCGAAGTCTCGTGGACCGTCAAAACATTCCTTTCCCGCTACCCGGAACGGGCGGAGGAGTTCTTTCGCCGCGTTCGGGAAGGACGAATCGAAGTAACGGCTCTTTACCTACAGTTGACCGACCTCTTCACTCTCGAACTGCTGGAAGAAACCACGGATTACGCCGTGCAGCTTGGCAGGAAGAACGGATTCGAGGTGGTGACGGCCATGAACGACGACGTCAATGGCTGGAGCTGGGGACTGCCCGACCTGCTGGCCGCGCGCGGCGTCCGCTACATGGATACTGCCATCAACCAAACCCGCGCGCTCGGGGTTAAGCCGCGTCCGGCGCTCTTCAAATGGACAGGCACACGGAACGGATCGTTGTTCTTCTGGCATTCCGACGGCTACATGAACGGCAACGGGCTCGGTTTCGACAAGCCCGGCGCCGATGAGCGTGTTGCTGCTTGCCTCGAAAGACTTGAGAAGGACGGCTACCCGCACAATGTTGTGGAAATGCGCATTCAGGGCAGGAGCCACGACAATGCGCCGCCTGGCTTGTGGCTGTGCGATATGGCGCGGCTCTGGAATTCCGCGCACCCCGCTGGTCCCCGACTGCGCCTGGTGACATCTCGCGAATGGTTTGAGAATGCGTCGGCGAATTGGCCTGCGCCGGTTGTTACGCACCGCGCCGGATGGCCGGACTGGTGGGCGGACGGCAATGGCAGCGCGGCCGCGGAGTCCGCTCTGGTGCGCCGGGCGCAAGCGGACCTCGTTACGCTCGATTCACTCGCGGCCGCGACCGGCCAGGCGCCGGCCGTCAACCGCGCCGAGCGCGCGCGCGATGCCGCCGCCTTTTTCTGCGAGCACACCTGGGGCGCGTGGTGCAGCACCGATCAGCCGAACAGTCTTACCAGCAAGGCGCAGTGGAACACCAAGGCAGGCTTCGCTTACACCGCCGCCGTCGAATCCGAAAGCCTGGTGAAGGATATGCTCACCGCGCAAGCCGTCAAACAAAGCGACCGATCGCCGGGTGTGCTGGTTTTTAATCCCTGTGAGGTCCGATCCGATATAGTGGAGCTGCTTGCCGCGGATGCCGACCTGGGACTGCCCGGCCCCGCATGGGTGCCGGCGCCAGTGCGGACCGAGCCCGGTCCCGCATTTCATCTGGTTGACGAGGAAAGAGGAGCGCTGGTTCCGGTTTGGCGCGAGCCGGCCATCGCCGACTCCGCAAGGCGTCCGGCGCAGCGCATTCGCTTTCTAGCCCGCGACCTGCCGGCTCGTGGTTTCCGCCGATATCGAGTGGTGGCCGGCGAAGCTGAGCAACGTTTCCCGCACACCACGCCGCCAATGGAGATCAGAACTGATGAACGCGGCATCACCGCCATCCGCGATGGGCGTGACGCCGGCGACTGGTTTGCCGCCGCTGACGACGGCTATCGGCTGGGCGAAGTGATCTACGAAACCATTCCCAGCCCTCATGGCCGCGAAAAATTGTGCGGCTGGACGGGTATCAAGCGTGACTGTCCCTTCGAACGCACGTCTTTATGCTTCGGTCCGTCCGAGCCTCTGAAACTGCCCTACGGACACGGACTGCGGCTGGCCGCCCGCGACCTGCCCGGCAGCCTGCGCGCGCTCACAATAGAGTTTGTCACATACGACGATCTGCCTTGGCTTGATATTTTTTACCGTCTGGACAAACTCCCCAACCCGGAGGCCGAAGCCATCTATGTGGCCTTCCCGCTTGGTCTGAAAACTGAACACCGAACACCGAATCCGCCCTGCGTCCATCTCGACATCCCCGGCGCGACAATGCGGCCGGGGCTCGACCAGGTGCCGGGCACAGCCACCGACTGGCACGGCATACAGCA
>JAGYMT010000293.1 GCA_018400335.1 Kiritimatiellia bacterium
TGGAAATGAGCAATTCTAATTTTGGCCGCCCGAAACAATGACGGCGTGCTCGGCCGTGCCTGGCATAGCTTCAGCGACGTCGGGAGAGCCCGCCCCACCTGTTTTGTGCACTGTTTTACGGCTGTTTTCCCGGTAGGGCGGGCTCTCCTGCCCGCAGTGCTTACGCACAAGCGTTGTAGGCGGGCCGAGCGCGCCGTTCCCATAGGCATCGGCCATAATAAGAATACCTGCGGCGCAACATGAAATTGGCATCTTGCACTTGGCGGGCCGTTCGCCTATTATGCACCCGTTCACCCGTCATATCCGGATTATGGAATCAACCTGTATGACTTGGAGCGCTTGATGATGAATATGGAAAACCCGGCATCGCCGGCATTGACTTCACCCGACCATCCGCCTTGCGACGGCGCGGTCTCGGTCATCGTTCCGGCATACCGATCAGAGACATCGCTCGAAATGCTTGTCGAGGCACTGACCAAAGAGTTCGGCAGAATGAAGAGGGACTTCGAGATCATACTCGTGAATGACGGCAGTCCCGACCGGAGCTGGGAAATCATCTGCGAGCTGGCCGCGCGCCACGGGTCGGTCCGCGGCATAAACCTGATGCGCAATTTCGGCCAGCACAATGCCCTTCTGTGCGGAATAAGGGCGGCGCGGCACGGGATAATCGTGACGGTGGACGACGATCTTCAGCACCCGCCCTCCGAGATACCGAAGCTGCTCGCGAGAATCAAGGAAGGCTACGATGTCGTCTACGGCACTCCGGAGAAGGAGCAGCACGGGTTGCTGCGCGACATGGCTTCGCAGATCACCAAGCTGGCCCTGCAGGGTGCGATGGGCAGCGAGACGGCACGGCACATCGGCGCGTTCCGCGCGTTCCGCACTCAGCTCCGCGACGCATTCACCGTTTTCCAGGGCCCGTACGTCTCCGTTGACGTGCTCCTGACGTGGGGCGCTTCGAGATATTGCGCCGTTCCGGTGCGCCACGAGCCGCGGACGCTAGGTTCTTCCGGCTACACATTCAGGAAGCTCTTCACGCATGCTTTCAACATGATGACAGGTTTCTCGACTCTGCCGCTCCAGTTGGCGAGCATGACCGGGTTTGCCTTCACGCTCTTCGGGGTCGGCGTGCTCATGTACGTGATCGGCCGCTACCTTCTGCTCGGCTACAGCGTTCCGGGCTTTCCATTCCTCGCTTCAATAGTGGCGATCTTCTCGGGGGCCCAGCTTTTCGCGCTTGGCATCATCGGCGAGTATCTGGCCCGGATGCACTTCAGGACCATGAACAAACCGGCTTACATCGTCCGCTCCACCCATGAACCCGGCGACGGCAAGGGAGGAGTATGACTGGGCCGGAGATTCCCATAATACTTGTCCTTGGTGTTGGCGGAAACGTCAGCCAGGGAATTCTCAAGGCCCTGGCATTGAGCCCCATCAGACACA
This sequence comes from Kiritimatiellia bacterium, assembly GCA_018400335.1. The sequence goes on from JAGYMT010000293.1 coordinate 1,444, forward strand.
GGGTCATCGGCGGCTGCATCAGCCCGCTGGCAGCAGGGCTTTACACCGTTGACCGCGCCTACGTGACGCCGCCTGCGCGTGAACCGGCCTTCATCGACTGGCTCATAGCGACATGCAGAAAGGAGGGCATCCACGCAATATTGTCGGGCGTTGAGCCGGTCCTCTCCGTCCTCGCCCTTAATGCTGATGAGATTCGCGCGGTGACCGGTGCCGTCCCGATCGTCAGCTCGCCGGCCCATCTCGAGATAGGCGGCGACAAGCTCGCGACTTGCGAATGGCTCCGCGCACACGGCTTCAATTACCCGGCCTATGCTCCATCGGATGATATGGATCTAGTCCGTAAGCTCGTTGACGAATGCGGATTCCCGCTTATAGCCAAACCGAGGCGCGGCAGGAGCGGAGCGGGCATCATCGAAATCCGGGACCGGCACGATCTCGAATATGCCGCAGGACGGCCCGACTACGTGATCGAGGAGCTTCTCGGCAGCATGAACGAGGAATTCACCGCCGGCTGTTTCTCCGACTCGGATGGACGCGTTCGCGGAACGCTGGTGATGCGGCGCGAGCTCCAGCAGGGCACCACCGTCCGGGCGGTCATCGGCGACTTTCCCGAGGTAAGGGCCGAAGCGGTTCGAATTGCCGCAGCCCTGAAGCCGATGGGTCCGTGTAACATACAGATGCGGATGTCGCGCGGCCGGCCGGTGTGTTTCGAGATCAATATGCGCTTCTCCGGAACCACACCGCTGCGGGCGCGCCTGGGCTTCAACGAGGTTCACGAGGCAGTCTCGCACTTCGTCCTCGGCCGGCCAGCGACCGCTCTGCCCAACATAACAAGCGGCACGGCGCTGCGCTACTGGAATGAGATGTATGTGGACGAGCGGGCCCGCGAGCTGCTGGAACGCGACGGACGCCTCGACGATCCGCGCGCATTTCCGCTCGTCGTCGAGGATTACGGGAGACGCCAATGAGAGCCTTGATCACCGGGTCAAGCGGACATATAGGGGGAACAATAGCCGAGTACCTTGCAGGGCTCGGCTGGGAAACGGTGGGACTCGATTGTCGGCCGCCAGCGACGCCGTGCATCATTAACCACCATATTCAGGCGGACATCGGGTCGACTCGGGAATGGGACGGGATTCCCGGGCGAATCCAGCCATGTGACGTTATCATCCATGCAGCCGCCGTGATCCGGCACGATCTCTTCGGACAGGATGTGCCGCTCGTCAACTGCCTGGGCACCCAGCAGGTACTCAGGCTGGCCGCGGAATGGAAGGTGCGCGGCCTGATCTACCTATCGAGCGTTCCGGTCATAGGTCGGCCCCGGGAGCGTCCGGTTACTGAAGAGCACCCGGTGGACCCGCCCAGCGCCTATCACGCATCGAAGCTGTTCGGGGAGCATCTTGTCCGGCTTGCAGGCATGGATGCTGGAATTCCAGCGGCATCTTTCCGGCTCACTTCGCCCATAGGACCGGGCATGCCGCCGAACCGAATTTTCTCCGTGTTCGCCGGCCAGGCGCTTGCCGGAAAGCCTATTCTCATCGCGGGCACTGGCGCGCGCCGCCAGAACTACGTTGACGCCCGGGACATTGCGCGCGCGGCGGAACTCTGGATCAAACAGCCGAAACCCGGACTTTTCAACGTGGCGGGCGGAGAAAGCATATCCAACCGCGAACTTGCCGAAACAATCGTGAGAACATTGACGTCATCCTCCACCGTGGCGCTTTCCGGAAAGCCCGATCCCGATGACGGACTGGCGTGGGATGTCTCGATCGAAAAGGCCAGGTCTTCATTCGGGTTCGAGCCCGCGTACGGCATCGAGCAGTCCGTCCGCGACTACGCCGCCGGACTGAGAGAAACATAGGCGCTTAT
>JAGYMT010000294.1 GCA_018400335.1 Kiritimatiellia bacterium
CAGCGCATAGTTTTCTTGTTTTTCACGGCGATTTCTCAACAATGAGGCACTAAAAAGGAAAGGAATTATCGTCATGATCAAACTGGGCTTCAATTCGGTACTCTTTCAGGAACATGATTTATCCGCCGCCATGGCCGCGGCGGCGCTGATCGGTTACGACGGCATCGAGATCTCCGCGATCAAGGGAATGTGCGAACACCTTGATCCCGAAAAGTGGCGGGATCAGAAGAACATGATCCTTGATCTATCAAACCAGCACGGGCTGGAGCTCATAAGCATCGAAGTCGCATCCCGCGAACCCGATAGGCTTGAGAAGGCTTTTGAAGCGGCGGAAGCCTTGAACATCCCGGTTGTGAACATCGGTCCCGGCGGAAAGGCAGACGTTGATGAGGATTTTTTGAGCCTGTCAAGCAACATGAAGAGACTTTGCGCACAGGCCGAGGCGCACGGGGTGTCGCTCTGCGTGAAGGCTCACGTGGGCTGTGCAATGTATAATACTCCAACAACACTGCGCATGATGCAAGAAATCAGTTCCACCGCGTTCGGCGTTGACATGGATCCCAGCCACGTCTACCGCTCGGGCGAGAACCCGGAGGAGGCGCTGCCCGCAGTGTTGAAGCGCGTGAAGCACATTCACATACGTGACTGCAAGGGCCGCGGGCCCAGCCCGGGCGCGCCGCGCGACCAGGCGTGCGGGCGCGGAGATATCAGCCTCGCTTCCTATTGTGCCGAGATGGTGAAAGGCGGCTATAACGGACCGGTCAACCTGGAGGTCATCGGGGCCGGCAAGTGCCCGCTGGACGAGCGGACGGTCATTGCCGCCGAGAGCTACGGATTTATCAACGCGTGCCTCAAATCACTCGGTGCACGGTGATACGGACTGGGTATATTCAACGAAAGGAAATGCCATGGCTAAGAAGATGAATCTTATTCTCATAGGAATTGACAGTCTAAGGGCGGACCACATGAGCCTGCACGGATATGACAGGCTCACGACCCCGCACATTGACAAGCTTGCGAAGCAGGGAACCGTGTTCGAGCATGCCTTCAGTCCCCACATTCCCACGACTTCGGGCTACACCTCGATGTTCACCGGCCAAGACTGCTTCAGTACCGGGGTTGTGGCGCTCAGACACAAGAACGGACTGGACAAGAAGCTTGTAACTCAGGCCGAGCTTCTGGAGAAGAACGGCTATGCCACCACCTGCGTCGGCTTCAACGGCAACCCTGCTTCCCGCGGCTTCCAGAAATACCTCTCCTTCGAAGGCTGGGGTTCCGCCTCGACAGGCCGATCTCCCAAGGCGGAGAATCTCAACAATGTCACGCTGCCGGAACTCCGCCGGCTGGCAAAAGGCAGGAAGCCCTTCTTCCTGTTTATGCGCCACATGGATCCGCACTCTCCGTATCTGCCCCCCGCCCCGTTCGAGCGAATGTTCTATGCAGGTAACGAGCGCGATCCGCGCAACAAGTCGCTGGATCCTGTCTACAAGTTCAAGCCCTTCGCGGACTATTTCAGGGACTGGTTTCCGGAAGGCTGTACGGACAAGGAATACATCATCGCGCAGTACGACGGAGCGGTTGCGTACATGGATGCGTGCCTCTCGAACCTGTTTCAGGAGATCGAGGCACTGGGTCTTATGGAAAACACCCTGATCATTATCACCTCCGATCACGGCGAAACCCTTCATGATCACGACTGCTACTACGATCACCATGGACTCTATGACTGCACGCTGGTCGTGCCGCTGGTCTTCATAATGCCGGGCAGGGTCCCGGCGGGCCGCCGCATAGCCGACACCTGCCTTCTCCAGGACATACTCCCGACGACTCTGGACATAATGGGAATAAAATCCCCAGTGAAGATGGACGGGCTGAGCCTCGCGCCGCTGATTCACGGCGCTCTGCGGGAAACAAGGCCCGAGTTCTACATCACCGAGTGCACGTGGATGCGGAAGCACGGATGGCGCACTCCCGAATGGAAGCTCATCAAGGCGCTGGAGCCGGACTTCCATTTCAAGCCGGAGATAGAGCTCTATAACATGGTCTCCGATCCCGAAGAGAACAACAACCTCGCAAAGAAAGAGCCTGCAACCGTGCGCTGGCTCCTGTCGCGCATGGAAGCGCACATCAAGCAGCGCGAAAAGCAGACACGAAAGGTCAACCCGATGTCCACCGAGCTCGACTGGCACGGATGCGGATGCGGACCGTTCAAGACGAGCCGGCAGGCATACAATACCATGCACATAGGCTCGGCCAAGCAGGCCCAGAAACTCCAGGCGAAGAATGCAATAACGCCGGCCAAGTAGCCGGCACGGGACGAAAGCGAGCTGGATATGATGGTAACGATTATAGGGCGCGGCCACTCGGGCACGCGCGCGATCTCGCACACGCTCTCACAGGCGGGCGTGTTCATGGGCGAGCCCCTGAACGTCGCCGGTGATCTACTCCCGCCCGATGCGATGTACGAGGCCTGCAGGGTGATGGCCCGCAACGTGCGCCATCTTGACGGCCTGCGATGGGACTTCAGCGCGCTGCACGATATGCCGATTCCGGATGAATTCACCCGGCTGATGGAGACGTATCTCAAGTCGGTGCTTGAAAGCAAGTCTGAACACAGGGGCTGGAAGATACCGGAAACAACCCTCGTTTATCCGTGGATAAAGAGGATGTTCCCGGAGATGAAATATATATTCTGGGTCCGGAACCCGCGGGATTGTATCATCGGGGCGCACCTGACCGACGACATGGCCCGGTTCGGCATCAATTATCCGCCCACGGAGGACCCCCGTGAGCAGCGCGCGTTCTCGTGGTTCTACCAGTACGAGATCATGAGGGCTGTCCCGCGGCCCGCGAACAGCATCCAGATCAGGTTCGAGGATTTCGTTCTGCGCCAGGATGAAACGCTGAAGAAGCTCGAGTCGTTTCTTGGCATACCGCTTCCGCGGATACCTGTGCGCCCCGATTCTCTGGATCGGTGGAAGAACGACGAGGCAAAGAACTATTTCCCGTTCTTTGCCCCGGCTATGAAAGAACACTCTTACGATATTCCCGAAATTGGAGGAGAAACGAAATGATAAGGACATGCGTAATAGGTATGGGCCCGATAGGCAATAGGCACGCGTCAATCTACAGTGAAAACGCACTGTCGGAACTTATCGGAGTCTGTGATATCAACAGGGAGCGAGCTGATGCGGCGGCGGCGCGACTCGGTGTTCCCGCATTCTACAATGCGTCCGACATGCTCTCGGCATTAAAGCCGGAGCTCTGCAGCGTTGCAACCGGCGGCTTTTCCATAAAGACAGGATATCCG
>JAGYMT010000295.1 GCA_018400335.1 Kiritimatiellia bacterium
TCCAACGTGCTCGATCTGCCCGCCGGTCTGCGCATTCCGCTGGCAGTTGGCGCCATCGGCGTCGCGGGAGCGGGGATTTTGAAAAAGATCCTGATCCCGGCGGTACGCAAGCCGCGTCCCGAATTCTTCGCCGTGGAAATGGAAAAACGCTTCTCCGTTCCGCGCAACCTGATCATCAACGCGCTTCAGTTCGAGCGCGGACCGACCGAGCCGCGCGAGCGGTTCTTCGTCGAACGCACAATGGAGGACTCGATACAGGCGCTCGGCGCCGCGGATGCCCGGGAGTTCTGGGAATCGCGGCAGATGTTCAAGTGGAGCGGAGCGGCCTTCGCCGTATTATGCCTGTGGATGCTATACGCGGTTCTCTTTCCTCGCCATGCCCTCAACGCGTTCCAGCGCTACACGCGGCCCCTGGCCGATATCCCGCCGGCCGGATCGCTGGTGCTGGAGCTCAGCCCACACTCCGACGTCACGGTGCCTGAAGGCGGCAGCCTCACGGTAAACGTAATGGCTTTCGACAACAGGCGGGCGGCCGTGCGCCCTGATTCGCCGCCGGTGATCATGTGGCGCGATAATGTGCGCCGAGTCGATGCCGCGGCGGCCGGCATCGAACAGGCAGTCATGCGCGAGGACGCTGAAGGCGGCTATATCCATTCATTCCAGAATCTGCGCAGGCCGCTCGCGTTCCGCGTGGCAGCCGGCGATACGCATTCCAGGAGCATCTACGTTGACGTCACGCCGAAGCCGAGGCTGGCCGGATCGCTTTTCGTGCTCACGCCGCCCCCATACACGGCGCTGCCCCCGGAAAACCTGCCCGGCCCCCCGGCATCGCTCACCTGCCTCCCGGACTCGGCGCTGAAAGTGCTGATCGAGACCAAGCCGCCGGTGAAGGAAGCCGCATGGAAACAGGCCGGCGGGGCAGAGTCGTTTGCCTCCGGCCCCGACGGGCTTACGTGCCAAACCACCATCACGGCGGCCGGCGCCTATGAGATCGAAGCTGAGGATCCCGCCGGCGGACGCGTCGGCCTCGCAGGTGGAAATGTTCATCTGAAAACGGACAATCCCCCGGAAATAGAGTTCGTGACGGACAATCTCAATAGGCTCGCCGCGCCCGGCGAGAGACTGGCCCTGGAGGTGAAGGCTTCCGATGATTACGGGATAGCAACCATCTCGATCGTCGCCGCACCGCTCGACGCCGCGCAGCCGGGCCGCGTGGTCAAGGATTGGCAATATATGGGGCCGCCGGGGATCAAGGCGCCCCCCAACGAACGCGCGACACTTCTGCTCGATCCATCCCTGTTCCTGCCCGGCGGCACTTATATTCTCACCGCGCAGGCGACGGATTTCAACCCGGCCGGCGCGCCGGGCAAGTCCAGGCCGATGGCAATCAGGGTTAGGACTCCGTCCGAACTGACGCTGCCGACAGGAAGCAGCATGGAGCACGCGTTCTCGCTCGTGCGCGAAACGATAGCGGAACAGGAGAAGGCGAACGGAGCAACGGACAACCTGGCTCTTCACGCCGAGGAGGCGCTGGACAGACAGGAGGTGTCCCGGCACAGAAAGACGATATCAGGACGCCAGAACGCCGCCCGCCTGAAGGCGGAACAGGCCCGGGCCGAATTCGAGAAACAAGAGGACGGGCGCCCATACTCGTCCCGGCTGCGGACCCTCGCGGCAAACGAGATGCAGCTTGTCATGGACGACGCCGCGCGGCTTGACGAAGCGGACGCTCAGTCGCTGCCCCCGCTGCTGAAGACGATCGAGAACCGCCAGAACTACATACTGGCCGAGCTTATAAAACTGCTCGGCAGCATAAGGGCGCGCGAAGCGGCGAAGCCGCCAATGGAAGCGAGCGCTGTCGAGGACCTGCCGCACCCCATGCTTGAGGCCGGGCTCATGGAGCTGCGGGACGATCTGAAAGAATTCGCGAAGGATCAGAAGCGGATCATCGAGCAAAGCCGAACGCTGGCCGACCAGGAGCCGGAAGACCTCACCGATGCCGAGGAGCAGATACTCGGAGAACTCGCCCGTAAAGAGGCGGAATGGGCATCGTTCTTCGAGGAGAAACTCACGGATTTCAGCAAGCTGCCCATACAGGATTTCGCGGACGGCTCCATCTCCGAGGAGCTCAACGAGGTGATCCAGGATATCACCATGGCGGCCGACGCTCTCTACAGGAAGGCGGTCGAAATGGCGGTTCCGCAAGAGCAATCCGGACTGGAGAACGCGGAGGAGCTTGTCCACAACCTCGAACGCTGGCTCGCGGACGCGCCGGACCGTCTGAAATGGATGATGGAAGATCCCTTAAGCCCGGCACTGACCGCGCTGGCCGAACTGCCGTCGGAGCTCGAAGACATCGTGGGCGAGCTGCTGGACAAGGAAGAGGAGATGACCGACGACGTAGAGGATGCGTCCAGCTCCTGGCTCGATTCAATAGACAAGGGCGCCGGCTGGGACGCGATGGACGGGCCCATCTCCAGCATGAGCGCCAAGGGCGTGACGGGCAACCTGCTGCCCAACGAACAGGAAATCGGCGGGCGCTCAGGTGAAGGGCGCACCGGGCGCAGCCACGGCCAGATGGTGGAGGAGACCGCAGCCGGCAAGGAAGGCAGGAACACGCCCTCACGGCTAACGCCCGGTCCCTTTGAACAGGGCAGTATCAAGGATGAATCACAGGAGGAGCCCGGCGGAGCGACGGGCGGCGGCAAGCTCTCCGGCTTCTCGGATGAGGGGTTGAGGGGACCGACGCCCCCACAGATGCTCCAGCAGATGGCGCGCCTGGCCGACCGCCAGTCGGCAATAAGACAGGAAGCGGAAGTCCTGGCGCTGACCATACGACAATACAACCTTCCCAGCGGCGACCTGGAAAGCGCGATTGCGCACATGAAGAAACTCGAGCAGTCGGCGCGGGCCGGCGAGGGGCTGGCCGTGCGCCAGTCGTTCAGCAGAGTAATGGATTCCCTGCGCGATACGGGCAGGACCGTGCGAATGGAAACGGGACTCAAACGGGAGCAGTTCCAGGTTCCGGAGAAGACAAGGGCCGACATCATGACCGGCATAAGGGACGGCGCACCCGCCGGCTACGAGGAGATGGTGGGCGCTTATTACCGCGCGCTGGCCACCAGATATTCCTTGCAAACGGAAGAGGAATAAGTAACATTCCGTGAAAGAATGGAATGATGGAATAGTGGAAGATTGGAAGGATGGAAGGATGGAACGATGGAATAATGGGGATGGCGTTGCGGAGCAGGATCCGGCAAGCAAAAACGGGCATGGTTCAAAATCGGGTGACAGTCTGCCATGTAG
>JAGYMT010000296.1 GCA_018400335.1 Kiritimatiellia bacterium
CGCGGCGGCCGCGGTGAGTTCGTGCGGACTGCCCTGCGAGAGCGTTGAAGCCGCGGCGCGTTCGTTCAGGCCTCTGCCGCACAGACTTCAGGAGCTGGGTGAACACGGCGACATTCGTTTCGTTGATGATTCAAAGTCAACTAACATGGCGGCGCTGGGTGCGGCGTTGACGGGAATGCCCGGGCATGTGCGCCTGATAGCGGGCGGAAGACACAAGGGCGATGATCTTTCAGCGGTTCGCGGAATTCTCTCCGGAAAGGCGTCAGGCGTCTACCTGATAGGTGAATCCGCTGAACAACTGTTCGCGGCGTGGCATGATATAGTGCCGTGCGTAGTGTGTAAAACTCTCGATCGTGCGGTGCAGACGGCGTGCGCCGAATCGCGGCCGGGCGATACCGTGCTCCTCTCGCCCGGCTGCCTGAGCTGGGATCAATTTGCCGATTTTGGCGCGCGGGGCGATGCGTTCGCGCGGATTTGCGCCGCGCATTGGTGAAAAAGTGCTTGACTGTTTCGTGAATATTCGCGATAAAAGAATCAGATCATTGAAGATGCAGCAGTTCGCATTTTGGCATGTCCCCTGCCGGTTTACCCGGCAGGAGCGAGAGGTTTATTCAATCAAATAGAGGAGGAAGGGTTATGAAAAAAACATGGGTGCTGATAGCTATTGTCGTGGTCTTGCATTTTGCCGCAATAAGCGCTCTGTTTCTTCTTCAGGGCTGCGGGACGCCCGGCGGCAGGACCGGTGAGCCGCGGCCGGTGGTGATGCCGCCGATGACGCTCCCTGAGCCCGTTCCGGTTTCCACCGGCGCTGCCCCGGGTGAGCCGGCGGCGATTCCCGATGCAACGGTCTATACCGTCAAGTCGGGCGACAGCCTCTCAAGGATCGCGCAGCGATACGGGACGTCGCAGGGGGAAATCCTCGCGTTGAACAACCTCGCGAATCCACACAAGATACGCATCGGTCAGAAGCTGCTTCTCCCCGGTTATGTTAATACCGAGAAGCCGGTCAGCAGGTCGGCGGCGAGCGCTCCCGCCCCCGATGCCGGTAATGTCTACGTTGTGAAAAAGGGCGATTCCCTGTCTATGATCGCCAGCGAGCTCAAGGTGTCCGAGGATGAGCTCGCTCAGATCAACGCCCTGCCAAACAGGAACAAGATCTTCGTTGGACAGAAACTTGTCATTCCTGTTTCAGCGACCGGACGCATTTCGGGAGAGCCCGAAGCCAAGCCCTCGGAGAGAGAAGAGCCGGCCGTTGAAGTGCAGCAGGTGATTATCGCTCCGAGCGAAACGGTGGTTGTGAAGCCCGCGGGCGATACGGGCATTTATCACGTAGTTGATGCAGGACAGGATCTCGCGTCCATCGCCGGTCTCTATCTTGTGAGCGTTGAGGAGCTGGCCGAGGTGAATAATCTCTCCGCGGATTCCAGGCTTGAAGCGGGGCAGCAGCTTCGCATACCTTGATCTTCCGCCGGGGCGCTGAGGCGATACCCCGGCTATTGCCCCGAATCGGTAAGTGATGTGGAAAACTACGACCGTTCTTATTGTCGTTACGATGGTCCTGGTGACATTCGGGATTGTGATGCTGGCCAGCACGAGCGGAATAAGGGCGCTGGCGCTTAACAATGATCCTTATTTTTATGTGAAGCGCCAGGTGGTCTGGATTGTGCTCGCCTTCATTGCCGGGGCGCTTGTCTCCAGACTCGACTACCATCGTTGGTCTGATTTAGCCCCTTTTCTTTTTCTCGGCACGGTGCTGCTGCTCATTCTCGTTCTCGTGCCCGAGGTTGGACTCAGGATTGGCGGTTCCAGGCGCTGGCTTGCCATGGGACCTCTTCGCTTCCAGCCTTCCGAGCTCGGCAAATTCGTGCTGCTCGTGACGCTTGCGGCGTGGATGTCAAACGAGAGGCGCCGCGCGGGTGATTTCGTCCGCGGCGCGCTTGTGCCCGTGGGACTCATGGGCGTGATAGTCCTCCTGATTTTCGCCGAGCCGGATTACGGAACCGCTCTCCTGGCGGGCGTGGCCGGAATGTCAATCATGCTGCTGGGCGGCACGAAGCTGATCCACCTCGCCGTGTTCGCATTGCCGGGACTCGCCGCGTTCGCATACGCGGTAATGCACAATCCGGTCAGGCGGATCAGGATTCTGGCATTCATGGAACCAGAGCTTTACGCGCAAACTTATTCGTTCCAGTTGATGAACGCCCTCTACGCCTTTACGCTTGGCGGCGGCGGCGGGGTGGGGCTGGGACAGAGTATGCAGAAACAATACTATCTTCCGGAGGCGCACACGGATTTCATCTTCGCCATTGTCGGCGAGGAGATGGGCGCGGGCGCCACGATAGGCGTGCTCCTTCTGTTTGCCATCTTCTTCTTCTGCGGTTTCAAGATAAGCGTTCGCGCGCCGGATGTCTTTGGCCGGCTTCTCGGACTTGGCATAACTCTCATGATAACCCTCCAGGCGATGATCAATATCGGAGTGGTCTCGGGCTGTCTGCCGACCAAGGGCCTCGCTCTTCCATTTATAAGCTATGGGGGTTCCTGTCTGCTCATGCTCTCAATAGGGCTCGGGGTGCTGCTGAATATCGGTGAGCAGGGTCCGGCACGGTATGCGGAAGATGATATACGGGGAATTCGCAACAGGTTCCAGGATTTGTGAGCGCTATGGCCGAAGCAGGAACACAGGAGCAGGCTCGAACGGCGCTCCGGATCGCGGTAGCGTGCGGCGGGACCGGTGGCCATGTCTACCCGGGCCTTGCGACCGCGCGTGTGTTGCGGGCGCGCGGTCACGAGGTGACGCTTTGGCTGGCGGGCCGGGACGAGGAGCAGGCGGCGCTGAAAGGCTGCGATTTTCCCGTGATGACGGCGCGTTCGCGGGGTTTCTCGCCGTCACTTTCATTCCGCGGAATTCTCGCTCCGTTTCGTATTGCCGCGGCATGCGTTCGTTGCGCATCCGCAATGAGGCGGGCCAGGCCCGACGTGATGCTCGCCATGGGCAGTCACGCCTCCGTGGCGCCGGCCCTTGGCGCCAGGCTTCTCGGAGTCCCGCTCGTGCTGCATGAGGCTAACGTGATTCCCGGCAGGGCCATTAGATTTCTCGTCCCGTTTGCGCGCGCGATAGGCGTAGGGTTCGATGCGACGCGGCGGCATCTCCGCCACGCAAACATGAAGCTGACCGGGATGCCCCTGCGGCGGGCCTCGAAGACGGTGGACCCGCAGGCCTTGTTCCCCGGGTTGGGCGATAGCCAAGGCTGCGTCATTCTCGGCGGCTCGTCCGGAGGACTCGCCCTA
>JAGYMT010000297.1 GCA_018400335.1 Kiritimatiellia bacterium
TCCAGCTTGCCGCCGATCCATCCAAGCTCGGACGCCACGTGGTTGTCGCCGCAACCGCCGCGCACGGGCATGGACTGGAGGGCGCTCGCCGGCTCGCGAAAATCATAGGAGCAAGCGGACTGCGCGAGGAAACGCTTAATAAGCTGCGCGCCTCCCTCTCCTACAGGGAGACCAAGCTGAAACTCGCTCGCTCAGCCGCGCTGACAGCCTCCGACCCAGCCTACTGGGCCGCAACCGGCATACCCGCCGACGATGAATACTGGGACAGACGCAAGCCGGAAGAGCGGGCCGCGTTCGAAGAGCTTCTGACAAGGATAGTCAACGAAGATTTAATGGCCCGGCTTGACACGGAATCCGCCGCCCAGGTTGACTGGGTCCGCGCCGGGATGCCCGTCGTTGATCCGGAAGGAGGAGAGGCTCCGCTTTTCACGCGTTATAACCAAAGTCGACTGGAAGAACGAAGGCTGCTTCAGCTTGTCCGAACCCCGCCCGGCACGGCAAAGGAACATCCGCTTTTCGCCGAACTCAACGTTCATGAACGCATGGCCGCCTCGACCGAAATGACCGTCAAGCGCGCGGAACATCTTCTGAATTTGGCGCGGTCCGACCTCGCGCTGGCCGAGAGCATACCGAAACACCAGCGCATGCTATACCTTGGCTTTGACATCACACCGAACGACGGTATTGTCGCACTTTTCTGCGGCATCGCGAATCTTGCATTGAGAACCGTGCCGGCTGATTCTGAAGTGTTCAGTCAGCTTCTTGAGGCGGGATACGGACTGGACGAGGCGGTTGATGCCCCCGATGGCAGGATCTACGTGCAGAAGAGAGACGGCGGCCGCTCCTCCGTCAATCTTGTGCGCAACGGCGACGAGGGCAGGCTCGCCTTTTCCCACGGATTCTCCATGCTTTATCACACATCCCAGCCTTTCCTCTGGAGCGGGCACGGCGCCTTCATGTTCGCGACCACCGACGACAGCCGCAAGTTCATGGGCACGCCTTTCGACACGCCGGATCGCATCATGGAACGAGCGATCGAGGATGACAAGGCCCCGCTTGCGAGCTTTGCGCAAAACACCCGTCTGGCCGCAGCCGCAGCCGCGCGCCTTGCGCGCGGATTCGGAATGCTTCTCCCCGTGCAGCTGGCCGACGAAACGCACAATCTGCGAGGGAGGGTGTTGAGCAGGGTCGGCGACGATCTCACGCCCAGCCAGCCCATGCCGGGCGCGCTCGTCAGGCTGGCTCCGCCTGATCGCTGGGGCACGCCAATCATCCCGCTGCCCGGAGCCGGGTTCGAACTGTGGAAAGTCGCCGACGAGGACGGCCGCTTCGAGTACGAGTTGGTGTGGGGGCAGGCACTGTCGACCGGATGGCGATCCCCTGTTTCGTTCGATGCAGCCGTCGTACGACCTGAAAACGGTTCCATCTCGTGGACGCTCAACGAGCGCGACAGCGGCCCCTTCGCCCAGTTCAGCGCGAGACAGGTGGAGATCGCGATTATCGCCAAGAGTCTCGCCATGCCAATCGTCTTCCGCGCGCAGGCCGTCGAGATGGTGCCCATGAGCGACCCTTCAACTCTGCGCCCCTACGCCGCAACGGGTGTGCTGGAAGGAAAAACCATGGCGCCTCCCGCCGATTTCAAGCAAGAGGTCGTGCCGGATCTGCGAGTGTTCTTCGTCCCACCGTATTCGTCGCTATACTTCACCTTCCGCAAGGGCTCGTTCCGCAACCCGAACCTGACCTCCGTCCGCGCTTTCGCGCTTGGAGCCGTCGGGGCTCCGGACGGCGCCCACCTTGAAGGCCGTCCCGATATCTGGGGTGAAGGCTACATGGCAGCGGACAATCCCCGCATCAGGAACATCGAGATTGATTCGGCCGTGAGCATGTGCCAGGTGAACAGCCGCCGCCTCGCGCTCCTTCAGCAGCACGATATGGCCGATGCAATGACCGTCGCTTTCCACGAGAAGTCAATTGAGCATGCAACGAAGGCACGGAAGCTTACAGATGAGAAAAAGGTGGTCGAAGCCAGACACCAGGCGCAGGACGCGATAGCATACGCGCAGAACGTTCATCCCGTCTTGCGGGAGACCATCAGCGATGCGGTCTGGGGCATCCTTTTCTACCTGATCCTCGCCACGCCCTTTGCCATCTTCGCGGAAAAACTCTTCTTCGGGAACCCGGACATCCGGTGGCAGCTCGCCATCCAGAGCGGATTCTTCCTCTGCTTCTTCTTCGCGTTGCGGTTCCTGCACCCCGCCTTTCAGCTGGTGCGCAGCTCATTCATGATCCTTCTCGGCTTCGCCACCTTCGCGCTGGCCGCGTTCGTCGCGGCTTTCGTCTCCGCCCGTTTCAAGCAGAACCTGACGCAACTGCGCAAGCGCGTCAGGAACGAGGCGGATGTCGCGGACGTATCGCGGGGCGGCGCCGCGGCGGCCGCTTTTGTTCTCGGACTGGGCCACATGCGCCGGCGCAAGGTGCGCACCGGGCTCACCGTCGCCACGCTGATCCTCACGACCTTCGTGATGCTGGCTTTCACGTCCGTTCAGACCGACATGGTGGAAATTGATTTTGCGCTTGGCAAGGCGCCCTACACCGGCATACTGGTGCGCGACGCTAACTTTAACAATGTGTCAGCCTCGGCAGCGCCGATGCAGGAGCGCTACGGTCAGGATCACATAGTCGCTCCACGAAAGTGGGTCGGGACGTTCCAGGTGGCCGCCGGCAAGGGCGTGCAGATGAGCATCATGGACCTCTCACACACGGCCGGCGAACGCAAGCTGAATGTCGAGATGAACGCCGCCCTCGGGCTCAGCGTTAACGAGCCGGAGCTGACGGGCATCACAAACGCTTTCGACGTGATGGTCAGGTGGTTCAAGGATGACCGGGAGTACTCATGCTTCATCCCCAACACGGCGGCCGGCGCCCTCCACATCACGCCCGCGGCGATCATGAACGGTGAGGCGACCGTGAAGTTTGCCGGACAGGATTACCTGGTTTTGGGCACCTTCGACCCGAGAGCTCTTGAAATGATAGTGGACGTCGACGGCCAGTCCATACTGCCTGTTGACGTGCTGGCACTTATGAAACCGGGGCAGCAGTCGGCAACTACGCAGGACGAGGCTACGGAAGTGCCGCAGGACATTGACCGGCTGCCGGGCGACACCGTGGTGATTGTGCCCAACGCATTAGCCGGAGGCATCGTTGCTTCCGTTGCGGTCGGCTTTTGCAATCTCGATTACAAGGAGGCGCGCGAGCTGATAGTTTCTCATCTGGAGCGCTCCGGTG
>JAGYMT010000298.1 GCA_018400335.1 Kiritimatiellia bacterium
GCCATATATTTACATATCATGTGGTATTTGTCAAGATTTATATTGCGATTTATTTAGGTCATACAAAAGAGACCAAAACGAAACGCTGAAGAAATCGAGGCGGAAGTCCGATTTTTCAGCGTTTTCTTGACGTCCCCGTCACATTATCGTATGTTTTTCACGTGGTATCTTGTAAAGTCACGCTAGCGCGCCGAAAGCCTCAACGCCAGCGTTCGCTTCTCAGAAAAAGATGGTTGCATTATGCAGTGCTTTGGGCTAATATTGCAACACCATGAATAATTGGAGGTAATTGCATGACTACAGCGATTCGTGTTTCGGAGAACCTCGTGCGCGAGGCACGATTGCTTAGCGCCGTCGACAACCGGTCGATGACCGGCCAGATCGAGCACTGGGCACGTGTCGGCAAGTGTGCCGAGGAAAACCCTGATCTGACCTACCGCCTGATCAAGGATATCCTGACCGGGATTGAAGAATTGGATCAGGGCGAGTCGACCGAGTACCAGTTTGGTTGATTCATCATGAGAATCACCCAATCACGCACATTTGAGAAGCGGGTCCGGCGATTCCGGCAACAGGAAAAAAAGGTTCTGGACCAACAGGTCCGGAAGATCGTCGAGAATGCCGCCATCGGCCAAGAGAAACGTGGGGAACTTCGCGGCGTTTTCGTACACAAGTTCAAGATTCATGCCGCGCAGTATCTCATCTCCTACCGCATGACCGATGCTGACACACTCGAACTGATCATGATCGGCCCACACGAGAACTACTACCGGGATCTGACTACCTATCTGAAGACAAGACAATGATCGGAAGCGAACAATCCGTCGCACCATACCGCTTGAAGCCGCGCAGACGCGGCTGCAAGCGGCTGGTGAACGGCGGCGTTCGCCTGATCAGGACCAAAATATAAGGCTTAAATGATCAGGTCGCTGAAGCGTTCGACACCTCAGCGAAGAACGAAAAGCGAGTGAATAGCCTTGACCAAAAAGTTTAACTGAATTCAGGTTGCCTGGATGCCGAGTCTGGTTTGCGATGGGTGCTCCGGAAACGAGCACCAGAAAAGAGCTGACAATTCCGATGCCTACCGCTAAAGTATATGCAGAAATACGGAGACCAAGCTATGACCAAGGAATTCAATGTTGTAATCGAGAAAGACGAGGACGGATATTTTGTGGCGTCCGTCCCCGCTTTGCGAGGATGCCATACCCAGGCCAAGTCACTTGATGTCCTGATGAAGAGGATCAAGGAAGCCATCGAACTGTGTCTGGAAGTTGAAGATCCAGTCTCCAATCAGTTTGTGGGTGTCCAACGTGTCGCGGTCATGGCATGAGCACACTTCCCTCACTTAACGGCACCCAACTCATCAAGGCGCTTCGTCGCCTTGGTTTTGATCTCATTCGGATTAAGGGAAGCCATCACTTCCTCCGTCACCCCGACGGCCGATGCACCGTTGTTCCCGTCCATCGCGGTGAGACCATCGGTCGCGGACTCGTTGCCCAGATTCTCCGGGATTGTGAAATCACCCGAGAAGATATCCGGAAAGAACTCTGAGCGAACCACCGCCCGCACTTTATCGTCGCGAAGCGCGCCGAAAAGTGAGGCGTGTCGCGGACACAAGGAGACAGAATGAACAGTCATCGAGATTGTGTGCTAAGCGTTGGGTGGGCCACCAGGAATGTCACTCCTGACCGGCCGGTGAACCTTGCCGGCCAGTTTCATATGCGGATATCCAAGGGAATTAAGGACCCGGTCACGGTCACTGCGCTGGCATTGTCCTCTGCGGACGATGCGCTGGTCTTTGTTTCCTGCGACCGGCCAACGTTCAGGGACCGGCACGATCCCAACACGTTTCTGTCGCGTTGCCACGAGGCGGTGCGTGCCCGGGTGCCCGAATTCGACGTCGACAGGATCGTCTTAAACGCCACCCATACCCATAGCGCACCCAACACCACCGCCGGCCAGTACGACGAGGTCCCGGACGGGGTCATGACCCCCGAGGAATACATGGAAGTGCTGCTGCCTGGCATAGCGCAAGCCGTAGCGGAAGCCTGGCAGAATCGCCGGCCTGGCGGCGTAAGCTTTGGGCTGGGCACCGCCGTGGTGGGGCACAACCGGCGCGCCACATATTTCAGCGACGTAGCCGCGCGCATGGACGAGCAGGCGCCGGGACGGTTTGCGAGCGGCGTTACGAAGATGTACGGCAACACCAACGACCCGCAGTTCAGCCACATTGAAGGCTATGAAGACCATTACGTGGACCTGCTCTATACGTGGGACGACAAACGGGACCTGACCGGAGTCGTCGTGAATCTGGCCAGTCCGTCCCAGGAAATCGAGAACAACGACCACATTTCCGCTGATTTCTGGCATGAGGCGCGCACGGAAATCCGCAAACGTCATGGCGAACACCTTCAGGTTTTAGCGCAGTGTTCCGCGGCCGGAGACCAGTCGCCGCACCGGCTGTGGTACAAACAGGCCGAAGAGCGCATGCTCCAACTGCGGGACCTGACCATGTGCGAGGAAATCGGCCGGCGCGTGGCCAACGCAGTGGATGAAGTTCTGCCGGTAGCCAAGGGCTCCATCCACACACAACTACCTTTCAGGCACCTGGTCAGGGAAATCCAACTCCCTCGTCGGATGATTACTGCCGAAGAGGCGGACCATGTGCGGGCCGATCTGGCCAAACTTGAGGCGAGCGATAGCACGGGCAAGGACTTTTACGCGGCGGTGGAGCGCTGCCGTCGGGCGCTGAAGCGGTATGCGCATCAGGATCAATCTCCCACGATCCCCACGGAACTGCATGTGGTTCGCCTCGGCGACGTGGCGTTCGTGACGAACCGGTTCGAGCTGTTTCTGGATTACGGCGTCCGCATCAAGGCGCGCAGTCCGGCAGTGCAGACCTTTGTCATTCAACTGGCGGCCTCCGGCAACAGTTCTGGCACCTATCTGCCGACCGCGCGGGCGGTGGATGGAAAGGGCTACGGCGGAGGGGTGTATGACAATGAAGTCGGACCGGAAGCCGGACAGATGATCGTGGATGAAACGGTGAAGACACTCAATGAACTATGGGCTGAATAAGCTCGCCAAGCCAGAAATCCGAACCAGCAGGTTCAGGCGACGCTTGACAGCGCGCCTGACCTCGGACGTTCGCTTGAAAAAACAGATTGAACTAATGTTACGCATGTGGCAGGATAGGCACATTGAAAGGACGTAATCATGCTCAGGATGCATCCAGAATATGTTGTGGACGAGAAGGCCAGAAAAAAAGCTGTTTTAGTTTCC
>JAGYMT010000299.1 GCA_018400335.1 Kiritimatiellia bacterium
ACATGAAGCTGGCGGGACTGGAGCCACCCGAGTCGTTGTACCATCATCAGGAGGACATGTGGCGGGTTCTTCGCCGTTTCATTTTCGGCGACGGACGGCTTGCCCGTATCGGCGGCGACAGTCGGGTGAGATACGCCTACTGTCAGGAATACCTGCTGCCGGCGCTGCTGTTGGCGGCCGATCGTTTCGGGGACGCGAATGCGCTCGAACTGGCGGAGCGCCAGCTTTCGCTCATGGAGGCGGATGCGGATGCCGCGGGCGACGGATCGTTCTATGGCAGACGGCTTGAGCATTTGCGCATGACTAATCCTCATTACTATACGAGGCTGGAATCGGACAGGGCGTGCGTTCTCGCCATGCTTCTGAATTACCTGCCCGCCGTTAATATTCCGTCGGCCCCGCCGGTTTCCTTTGAAACTTCGGTTGCAGGCGGATGGGCGGAGCCGGAGCATGGCGCCGTGATGCAGCGTTCGCCATCCAGGCTGTGTTCCTTCGCGTGGAGGGCGCATGGCCTTGCGCAGGGTCTTTGTCTTGCGCCCGGCTCGGGCGACATGGCGGAATGGGAGCTTAATATGAGTCCGGTTGTCAGATTTCTCGGCGATGACGGATCGCAGCCGGGCCGCCACCGGCGTCTTGTCTCATGCGATGTGGCGCAGTTCGATGGAGGCTTTGTCACCTGCGGAGCGATCATGGAGGGGTGTAATGTCACTGTGGATGAGGGGGCCACCTGTACGGATCAGGCTGTCACCAACATCGCGTTCGCGGCTCTGCCCGATGAACGAACCTGCATCTGCATCCAGTATGTCGCGGCCGCGTCAGACAGGGTGGCATACCTCGTTGAATTCAAGGATCTGCATCTGGTGATTCCGAATGATATTTTCAACGGATCGAATTGCAGGATATGGTCCGAGGCAGGCAGCACTTCGCTTGCGTCTCCGCCAGCCGGGGATGAGTCGCTTCCTTTCCCGGGGCGCTGGCTTAATATTGATGATTCGCTCGGTGTAGTTCTGTTGAGCGGCGGCGAGAGCCTGTTGCTCAATCGCTCCGCCGCGCGTCGCGCGGGCAAATACAGATCCCTCTACACGGAACAGGTTTGCGTTCACGTTCGATCCGGGGTGGAGAGATGCATGCCCGGCGAAATCCTCACCGATATCGGGTTTGCCGTTCTTTCCGGCGAAACGGCGCGCGACACCGCGTCCGTGCGCGGGGGTCCAATCTCATTCAGGCGCCGCGACATTCGCGGCTTGTGGGTGGACGGGGCTGACGGAAGGCGATACGCGCTTGCCGCTAATTTCAGCGAATCCGACCATTCGGTTGATCTATTCGGGGAGACGGTTAATCTGCCTTCTGGAAAAGCAATTGCGCGCGGCGTGGCGGAATCAGTCTGCCGTTGATCGGTATAGCGCGGGCTCAGCGGCATGCACCGGGACCTGATCCGTCCAGACTCACTTGGAACACAGGATGCCCCGTTCCTGATTCAAGAAAGATCGAGCAGTCGGGAAAAGCGCGGGCCGCTTTCAGCAGTGCTCTTGCGTCGGCAAGTTTCTCCTGCACGGCTGTGTTCCCTGTCCCCATTTTCATTGAGAGCAGAAGTATCGGCAGTTGCGCTGCCTTTGCGGCCTCATGCGTGTTCACCCATAGCAGCGCGGAAGCTTCACGGTTCTGCGCAGCATGATACCAGGCGATTGTTGCGTCATCCGGTGTCCGATTCCGGAATCCAGCCAGAAGAGATGTCAGGCTTCCGGCATTGCTTCCAAAGATAATCCACTGATCGAGTGCGGCACACGCGATCCTGTCATCCGGCTCAAGCTGCGCCAAGATATTGTCGTTGGTCGCCTCCAGAATCCAGAGCGGAATATCGTCCGCTATCCGTGTTTCAGGATGAACGATAAGACCCAGACGGTGCTCGGCGTTCAGCCTGTCGGTCATCGTGTTGAGAAGGACCGATGCATCGCCGCCGGCCGATTTGAGCATCAGGATAACCGCTGGAATTCGCATTCGGAATGGGGGGCGTCCGATTCCGCCGGCATGGGAGCCGGTGTGGACTGACATTACGGCAATACCGCGATCATCGTCGAAGTCCTCCATATCAAGGATCTCGCCTATGATCTTTAACCATGCCGGCGAGGAATTGTCGGACGCGAGCTTGCTGATAATATCCACCGGCGCCGCGGCGAGAACCACCGGATGATCCGCAAGCAGTCTGCGCGGCACTGCCAGATCAACAGCCTCGCGCAGAGGCTGAAGTGGCGGCAGTTTGTAATCCAGATGAAAACGAAGCGCAAGTCTCGTTGATGTGACTTCGCTTGCTTCAAATTGAACAAAACGCGATCCCATGCGCAGCCATCCGGTGTCATCCGAGGTCAGACGGACGGCGGAAGCCTGGTTCGTGTCAGGGGAAGGCGCCTGCGGCGCCAGCCCCTCATGCACGGCAATGGCATGTTTCACGCCGGACGACTGCCGAGACAGGCATAGGAACAGGATTCCGTCCCCGACAGCCACTGATAGTTTCAGTCCTGTGTCCGTGAGAGGCTGTTCCATTCCCCATATGGTCCAGCCTGCATACTGGCCGACAGGCCTTAATTCGGGCAACGGACGGAAGAAGAGCAGGAAACGCACATAAATGGAAGATGCGCCGATCCAGCTGGCGGAGTACCATGACGCTTCTTCGCCCGGGATGGGCGAGGGGACCATGGCCGTAACCGTCTCGCGGCTGCCCGCAAGAGCCGTGATCCCGCGAACAACGTTCGGGTCCATCTCTGCTATTATATCATGAGCTTCAGGATTGAGGGACCGAACGATGTTGAGCAGGATCGCATTGGTTGCAAGTCCGGCGAAACTGTCGCCCGGGTTTGAGTGGGAGGTCACGAGAACGGCACCGGATGGGACTGTCCCGTGAAGAACGCCGGGCTCGTAGGGAGTCCTGGCTATCCACAGGATGACAAGGATCGAGATCCCGGCTATGATCGCCGTTGACACAAATGCATTGCGGCGTCCGGTTCGATGCGGTTCGTTTGCCATTGTCAACCTTTGTTCAGTTATGACGGCAGGAGGGCGCCCGTCAGTTCACGCACGTCGCCGAGATTATGGTTGACAAGATATTCCTCGATGCCGTCAATCACTGCCGGCATGGTGAGCGGATCCGTGAACGTTGACGTTCCGACGGCGACGGCTGTTGCACCGGCTATCATCAACTCGATGGCATCCCGCGCGCAGGCGATTCCCCCCATGCCTATCAATCCGAATATATAGAGTTCAATTTATTAAGTTCAT
>JAGYMT010000003.1 GCA_018400335.1 Kiritimatiellia bacterium
GGGATTAACATAGTGATGTATTCAGTCACGCATTAGCGCCTCAAGCTTTGGAAACCAGCAAGAAAAACAAGAAAACGGTCTATTGCTTGTCAACCGAGCGCCCTCTCCCTCTGGGAGAGGGCAGGGGGTGAGGGTTGGCGAAGCCATTAGCAGGCGGATATGAACGAAAAAGTAGTGGTGCTGCAAGGCGAACGCAAGGATGATGAATTGATCCTGGGGGACGGCCGATCCTTCGTCGGATCCGGGGCTGATTGCGCTCTTGTTCTTGCCGATGAAGGCGTTTTGCCCAGGCATGCGCGGTTTGAGAGAAATGACGGGGCATGGCAGGTGGTTGCTCTCGATCCGGCGCATCCGATCGAATCCGGCGGTCAGCTCCTGACCGAGCTTCGAATGCGGCATGGTTCGGTTTTTTCGATAGGGCGCGCGCGCCTGCGCTTCGTTGCGCCTAAAGCGGTGCTGGATGCCGGTCAGGTCTCCGGCGGGCACACCGATGACCCGGCCGCCGCCGCGGCGCGCCTGGCGGAGGCGCGGGACAGGATCATGGCCGAGGTCGGCAGCGTCATCGTGGGACAGCGCCCGGTGCTGGACCAGATTCTCGCGGCGCTATTCGCCCGCGGCCACTGCCTGATCGTCGGCGTGCCGGGGCTCGCGAAGACGCTCATGGTGCGCGCGGTGGCGGGCGTGCTGGATCTCGACTGCAATCGCATACAGTTCACGCCGGACCTGATGCCCTCGGATATAACGGGAACGAACATACTCGAGGAGAACTCCGACACCGGTGCGCGCCGCTTCCGGTTCAACCGCGGCCCGGTGTTCACGAATCTGCTCCTGGCGGATGAAATCAACCGCACCCCGCCGAAAACCCAGGCCGCGCTTCTGGAAGCGATGCAGGAGCGGAGGGTGACGGCGTCGGGAGTGGGGTACGACCTGCCCGATCCCTTCATGGTGCTTGCCACCCAGAATCCTATCGAACAGGAGGGCACGTATCCGCTGCCCGAAGCCCAGCTTGACAGGTTTATGTTCAGCATCCATATAGGATATCCGGACGTCGAGGACGAGCAGAGGATACTTGTTGAAACAACCAGGGACAAGCCGCTGGAGGTGGAGCGTATTCTATCGGCCGAGGACGTTCTTGGTTTTCAGCGGCTGGTGAGGCAGGTCCCGATCAGCGACCATGTTGCTCTTTATGCCGCGAACCTGATTAGAGCCACGCGGCCCGAATCGAAGGATGCGCCTGATTTCGTGTCCCGCTGGGTTCGATGGGGCGCCGGGCCCAGGGCCGGGCAATACCTGCTCCTGGCGGCAAAAACGCACGTTCTTTTGAACGGCCGACACAGTGTGAGCTGCGCCGATATACGGGAATACGCCCTGCCGGTGTTGAGGCACCGCATTCTCTGCAATTTCGCCGCGGCCAGCGAGGGGATCACGTCCGACGAAATCGCGCGCCGGGTTCTCGACTGCATCAGCGAGCCGGACTACAGGCCGTAGCGGATTCATGAACGATTCGTCTGCATACAAGTTCCTTCCGCCGCTTCTCGCGGAGAATCTGCGCCGCGTCAAGCTGAGTGCCCGCCGCCCGGTCGAGGGCAGCCGCCAGGGCGCGCACCGTTCCCCGCATCACGGCGCTTCGGTGGAATTCGCGGAATACCGCGAGTATTCGCCGGGTGAGCCTGCAAGCCTCATTGACTGGGCCGTCTATGCCCGCAGCGACCGCGCCATGGTGCGCCGCTTTCAGGAGGAAACAAACCTGCGGGCATGCATTTGTCTCGACACTTCCGAAAGCCTGTTGTTCCGCGGAAGCGGACAATTTTCAAAAATGGAATATGCCTCTTTCGTCTCCGCGGGGCTTATGTTCATTCTCGTCAATCAGGGTGATTCAGTTAGGATGTTCACTTTCGACAGAACCCTCAAGATGCCTGTTCCGGCAACCGGTTCGATGGAGGGCCTCCGGCCCGCGCTGCTTCATCTGGAGTCCATAAGCCCTTCGGGATTGAGCGATATAGAATTATCGCTCTATCAGGCGGCGGACGCTGTACGCCACAGGAGCCTGTTCATTATAATCTCCGATCTGCTTCAGCCGCCCGAGGGCATTCTGCGCGGGCTGAGGCGACTGCACCACGACGGGCATGACCTCATGGTGCTTCACGTACTCGATTCCGACGAACTGCGGCTTCCGTTTCACGGACTCTCGGAGCTGCGGGAGCTCGAGAGCGGCAGGAGAATGGTGCTTGAGACGGATGAAATACGCGATGAATATGAGCGCGTGGTGGAGCGGTATATAGAGACGCTGCGGCGCGGATGCCTGGACTTTGATACGAACTATCACCTGCTGAATACAGGGTCGCCCGCTGATGAGGACCTTTTCACGAGGATAACGCGCCGATGATTGCGTCAGCCCCGCTATTTCTCTGGTTGCTCCCGCTCGCCGGGCTGCCTGTTGTCTTCCATCTGTTCATGCGTGTCAGGAAGCGGCGTCACACCTTTTCGACACTGATGTTCTTTCACATGATTGATCCCAGGCTCAACGCGAGGCGGAGGATCAAGGAGCTGCTGGTTCTCCTGTTGCGGGTCTTGTTCATTATCTTCCTGCTGCTGGCGCTCGCGCGGATCACCAGACCGGGAACTGGCGCGGGCGGGCCGGTCGCGGTTGTCATAGTTCTGGACAACTCGGGGTCCATGGGGGCGCCGGGTCCGGACGGACGTCCGAAGCTCGACCACGCCGTCCGCTCGGCTTCCGCGTTGCTCTCAACGCTGACCGAGGGCGATTCGGCCGGACTGGTCCTGCTGGTTGATGACCCCGTCGTATCCATTCCGGACGGACTGGATTCAGCCGGCGCCGTGAAGTCTGTTCTTTCCGCGGCGGGGCGGACGGAGGCGGAGGGCTCGGCGTCGAAGGCGCTCACAAGGGCCTTTGAGCTGCTTTCCTCCAGCAGGCTGCCCGGCGCCGAGATACACATCTTCTCGGATCTGCACGCCAACGCATGGAACAGGCTGTCCGGCGCCACGGTCGGTTCGCAAGGAACCGCGGGGATAATCGTGCATCGCATTCCGTCAGCCCTGCCGAAGGATGCCAATATCTCCGTTGCGGGGATCAGGCTGCCGAGGCAGAGCATTATTACCGGCCGCGGGTTCAGCGTCGGTGTTCAGCTTGAGAATGCCGATTCCGATGATGCCGAAGCACGGATGAATGTGTTCGACAGCTTTGGCGGAAGCCGGGTGAAGTCGGCGCGCATGGTTGCGGAGTCTGAAAAAGAGGTGTCCGTTCGCCTGCTTCCGGATAAGACCGGCATTCACTGGGTGACGGCCTATATCGAGGGAGATGCCCTTGATATTGATAACCGGTCCTCATCTGCCTTCGTATGCGGTGCGGATCAAACCGCGGTGTTTGCAGGCGGACGGAATGATTACGGACTGCTTCCCCTCGCGCTTGCGCCATCGTCGAACGGTATTCTCTCCGGAATAGCGCCGGTCTTCGTGGCGCCCGACGAGTTGTCGGCAAGGTTGGCAACCGAACCGCCGGCGCTCGTTACATTGACCTGGGACGCTCTTTGCGGAGCATCCTCTTCTGATCAGGACGGGCTTGAGCGGTTTGTCAAAGGCGGCGGAGTTCTGCTGGCGGTCCCCGCGGCTGCCGGAGGGGGTGATGCCGGCATCCCCCCGGAATGGATCGGGGCCGCACCCGGTTCAGTTGCGGCAATGTCGGCGGGGGAAGATGTGATCGTGTTCCACAAGGGATCTCCTGTGTTTGACGACTTACGAAGCGCCGATGGTGACATTGCCCTGGGGCAGGTAAAGGCATTCAGGTTGCAGCCGCTGAGCATCGCGGGCGATTCGACCGCCCTGCTGGGACTCTCTGACGGCCGTATCGTCCTTGCGAGCAGGCGGCTTGGAGACGGCCTGATTTACGCGTGCGGTCTCGCGCTCGATTCCGAGTGGAGCAACCTGCCGCTCAAGCCGGGATTTCTCGCGCTGGCGCAGAATCTCGCGCTATCCGGTCAGGCGGATCACGGTCAGGCGGTCCAGCTTTTAATCGCGGGCGAGCGCGTGCGGCAGGTCGGACCGGGGGACGCGCCGGCGCGCATCATAAGCATTGCTGGCAGCGCTCTTGACTGGACAGGCGGATCCGGAGGTCTGCCGATTCTGCCGCGCGCGGGCGTTTATTCCATGCAGACCGGCACAAGCGAAACAATAATTGCCGTCAGCTCTGCGATTGCCGAGGCACGCCGTGAGTTCATTGAGGGGCCAAAGGTGAACGCGCTGGAAGGACTATCCTATTCGGTGAGTCAGGGCGCCGATATCGGAGACGTGCTCAAAACCGCGCTCCTTGCCAGATCCGGCATAAGCCTGTATCCCTATTTTCTGCTTCTCGCCTTTCTCGCCTTTTTTCTGGAGGGCTGGGCCGCCAACCGTACGCGAAGCGAAATTGCCGGAGGGTGAGGATTCTTTTGAAGAGTTGGTGCTTCCGGGTTTAGCATGTGTTTTCTTATTAGCTCCTATGCACATACACTCTCTGACGGGCCGGTTAAGTCGTGCGATTAAGCGTAACCAAGTAAGGGTGGCGATTAAGAGTGCGACGAAGTGTACGCTTAAGACCGTTCCGGACATCCTGCCACTGATCGCGGATGCGCCCGGTCGGTCCAGAAGCGCTAAAAACCGCTTGACCCCGCCGGATCACTCTATATTATTTCCGATGAAATAGCGGCAGGACTTGCGCAGCGGGTTCATGGATAGTATTGCCTGCTTGAGACGGATACTCGGGAGGAAACATGAAGAAACGTTATGATCCGATCAATCCGAAGTGCAGGCGATTGCTGCATGGCGGCGACTATAACCCGGACCAGTGGATTCGCACCCCTGAGATATGGGACGAGGATATGCGCCTCATGAAACTGGCGCGATGCAATGCGATGTCGGTGGGCATTTTCTCGTGGTCCGCGCTGGAGCCTGAAGAGGGAAGATTCGAGTTCGGCTGGCTGGACAGGATAATGGATATGCTTTCGGAAAACGGCGCGTATGCCGTTCTTGCTACGCCGAGCGGATCGAAGCCGGCATGGTTGAGCCGCGCCTACCCGGAGGTCTGCCGTGTAAAGGCGGACGGGTCCCGGGAACTGCACGGCGGCCGCCACAACCACTGCCGCACTTCACCGGTCTACCGCGAGAAATGCCGCATAATCAACACCCGCCTTGCTGAACGCTACAAGGATCATCCCGCGCTTCTCGTGTGGCATGCTTCAAATGAATACAACGGCGAAGACTGTCATTGCGCGTTGTGCTACGCGGCATTCCGCGAGTGGCTTCGGACGCGGTACGCGGATGATATTGACAAGTTGAACCATGCCTATTGGTCCTCGTTCTGGTCGCATACTTTCCCGTCATGGGATTATATAAATCCAACGGATATCAGCATTCACGGGCTGATGCTTGATTGGGAACGGTTCAAGACGGCGCAGACTATTGACTTCTTCAAGGCGGAGAGCGCCCCGCTGAAGGAGATAACGCCGCTCGTTCCCGTGACGACCAATTTCATGACTCAATGCGCCACCCTCGACTACTGGGCATTCGCGCGGGCGGTGGACGTGGTTTCGTGGGATTCCTATCCTGCATGGCATGAAACCGGGGACGATGTGACGGAGGCGGCCCGGACCGGTATGTGCCACGATATCAATCGCAGCATGGGCGGCGGCAAGCCGTTCATGCTGATGGAGAGCGTTCCAAGCATTGCGACCCGCCGCCGAATCAAGAAACGCAAGAAGCCGGGAATGCACCTGCTGTCGAGCCTCCAGGCTGTCGCGCACGGCTCCGATACGGTCCAGTATTTCCAGTGGCGCAAGGGCAGGGGAGGGATGGAGAAGTTTCACGGCGCCGTGGTTGACCATGCAGGCAATGAGCATACCCGCGAGTTCAGGGAGGTCGCGGAGGTGGGCGCCGCTCTTGCCGGGCTCGACGATGTCGTGGGCGCCTCGGTTCACGCCGAGGCGGCAATTGTGCTGGACTGGGAGAACCAGTGGGCTCTTGAAAGAGGGGCGTCGGTCTACCTGGGCGAGAACGTTAAATACCGCGAGGTGTGTCTCAACCACTATCGTCCTTTCTGGGAGCGCGGCGCCCCGGTTGATGTGATTGACCAGTCCTGTCCTATCGAATCGTACAAGCTGGTCGTCCTGCCGATGGCCTACATGCTGAGACCCGGCTTTGCCGACCGGCTGAAGAGCTACGTGGAACGGGGCGGAACGGCGGTGATGACCTATTGGAGCGCGGTTGTGGATGAGTCCGACCTCTGTTTGCTCGGCGGCATTCCGGGAGCCGGGCTGCGCGACGTGTTCGGGGTTCGCGAGGATGAGAGTCAGGACTATTTCCCCGGCGAGTCCGTAGCCGTGGAGATGAACGAGGTGAACGCGCTTGGCATGAACGGGCGGTATTCCGCCGTTGACACCTGCTCCGTCATTCACCTTGAAGGCGCATCAGCCCTTGCATCGTACGCCTCGGACTATCTGGCGGGCGGCCCGGCCCTGACTGTCAACAAGCACGGTAAAGGGCGCGCATACTATATGGCCTCCCGCAACGATGCCCGGTTCATGGCCGATTTCTATGGAAGACTGATCGGGGACCTCGCAATCGAGAGGGCGCTTGACGCCGATTTGCCGACAGGTGTGACCGCGCAGGCCAGAACGGATGGGAGTACGAGGTTCGTGTTCCTGATGAACTTCAATGACAGCGCTCAGACCGTTGAGCTCCAGGATCGGCACACCAACCTGCTGACCGGCAGGGTCGAGCAGAAGGTTGTCAACCTGAAGCCTTATGGCGTGATGGTTCTGGTTCAGTAGCATCCACTGGAAGATTGGAATGATGGAAGGATGGAATAATCCTGAAAAGAGCACTTGGATCTCTGGAGATATGGAGATCAGGGTGTACGAGCAGGTGTACGAGTACGTAGGGACGCCATTTCCCGTCGTTTTCGTGCCGTACTCGTACACATACTCATACACGCGAATCTCTTCGTTCTGTACCTGATAGGTGCGGAGTCATCTTCGAATTTACCAAGATTCCATTATTCCAATATTCCATTGTTCCAATATTCCAGCATTCCCGTCCCTGTGGGACTACAGTGGTTCTGGTTTCTTGTTGAATGCATCGAGGGTTTCGGTATAAATTTGCCCCATGGTATCGGTTCTCATAATCAGTTCTTCAATTGCGATCGTCGTTTCTTTTCTGTGTTCCTTGGCGGAAGCGATGCTTCTAAGCCTCAATCCGCTTGCTATCAATCGTTTGCAGGCGGTCAGTCCGCGCTCCGCCGATGCGTGGCGGCGTCTGAAGCGGAATATATCCCAGCCGATAACGGCTATTCTGGTGCTGAACACCGTTGCGCACACCGGAGGCGCGACTGTTGCCGGCGGGGCATTTCTCAATTTGTTCGGAGGCAACAATATCTGGATATTCTCCGTCCTGTTTACGCTGGTGATCCTGCTGGGTACGGAGATTCTTCCGAAGATTCTCGGGGTTCTCTTTCTCAACAGGCTTGCGCCCTATGCCGGGCCGGTTCTGGAGGTCGTCACCAGGGCGCTGCGCCCGTTTGTCCTCTTGAGCGAGGTGATATTCAGCCGGCTGATTTCCCAGCGTGAGTCTGAGCAGATTACGACTGCCGACCTGATCACGCTTGCCGCGCTGGCGCGGACTGGGAAGGTGATAGGCCTGGAGCAAGAGAATATCATTATCAACGCGATCCGGTTGAGCCACACAACCATAGGACGGGCCATGATACCGGCGGAACGCGTTCAGTTCATCAAGAAGGACGATACGCCCGAGGCTATACTGTCCATGGCGCAGGCGACGGGGCACTCCCGCTATCCGGTGAGCCGTACAGGCGAGGCGCGCGACATCTTCGCATACATTCGCATCAAGCATGCGATTCCATCGTCGGCCGGCGAAGTCACGAACCTCGTGACCGCAGCAAAGCCGATTCCCGAGATCAAGGCGCAGGAGACCCTCATGGGCGGGCTTCGCGCGATGCTTTCGCGGAAGGAACACCTATGCTCGGTAATTGACGGTCAGAAGCAGTGCGTGGGGATAATCACGCTGGAAGATATCGCCGGCGAGCTGCTGGGCACCGACATAGAAGACTTCAAGTAGCGCTCCGCTTGGGGTATGTGATTTTCAACTGCCTTTCGCGAACTGCTCTCTCACTAGCTCCTTACTTTTCGTTTGTTTGAGTAAATAAGTTGAACATTTGATTTCGACGTTGATAACATGTTCTCAATCAATGTGTTCAGTGTTTCCTCCGCAGGCGGACCTATGGCAGGAGTTTCCGCCGCGGGCGAACCCTTGGCACCGTTCAGGAAATGCCATCCGGCCTGAACACTGAACAACTGAACACCTGAAATCTTTCAACGAAGTTGGCTAGAGCTTGTTTCCGCACTTTGAGCAGTAGTTGTCGTCCGGTCCGCACTTGTTGCCGCATTTTGGGCAGAATATGGCGGCGGCGGATGAGGTTTTCCCGGATGCCCCTGAAGAATCATCCTTCGCGGATAGGTCTTTTTTGAGCTTGTCTTCCTTGCCTGTTGAATCCTTTGTCGTGGAGGATTTCTTAAGCTCCCTTATTGATACACCGTGTTTCCGGGCAACAACGAAGAATGGTATGACGCAACATCAGTGCCTGTTGCCGCACTGGCTTCACAATCACGCATGATATCCTCTATGTAGCGTCTTGTTGACGGGAAAGTGATTGCGTTGATGAAATTTTGATCGTTCCCCCCGTCGTCGGCAGCCCACCGTCGGGCGTTGGTGCGTCCGGCATTGTATTCGGCGAGGGCGTAGGGAAGGGGATTATCCTTATGCGACCAGCGCTGCAGCGCACGGCCAAGGTACCACGTTCCTGCCTGGATGTTGACTTCGGGGTCAAAAAGGACTTCCTTTGTGAAGGAATTCAAGCCTGACGATATAGCCCACTCAAGGGCCGCCAGTTCGGTCACCTGCATAAGCCCGATCTCCCCGCTTCTTCCAACGGCGTGCGGGTTGAACCCGCTCTCGCGCCTGATCACGGCGCGCACGAGTTCAGGCTGCACGCCGTGAGTTCTGCCGCTGCCGATAATGATCTCGTCATACCGATGAATGCGTTCATGCGTATAGCAGGTGACGAATATCACGGCGGCCAATCCTGAGACTGCAAGCGCCACGGCAAGGAACAACGGGCGCCGCAAGTTCACCTTTGAGAGACATTTGCCCAACCGCCATACGGACCGATGCCCGGAACGGGGGGCCACGGGCGATGATTCGCTTTGCGCCTGAACACAGGGCGAAGTTCGCCTGCGCCACATTCTACACGGCGAGCGAGCCCCCGGTTCGATTTGGTTTTTTGCGTCATGTTCACCGCTCAAGGTGATCATGGGCGTGAGTGGCCTTGGTTCAAGAGGTTGATTGAAAACCCATTGGACAAAGGAATGCGCGCCCGGCGAGAAGACGGGCCGGCTCCGGAGGCCCGCGGACGGGTGATACTCGGCGGAGCTGATCGAATCGAAATATGATGAGCGGTTCGACTTCATAATTAACTGCTCGATTAAAAAAAATCTATCCCAGCAGGTCATAAAAGTCAATCGTCAATGGAGGATATTTGGCGGACAATGCCCCTGCCGAATTAAGCAGAGCAGGAAAGGAACTTCCCTGAAGTTCCTTTCCTACTCTCCTAAGGGCTCGGGGATCGGCTTGCCCGTGCGCTCCGCGCGCGGGCAGGTGCAAACAACTGGTAGAGGCGAGCTCTTCGAGCACGCCGTTCTTAGGTACCCATTCATCCATCCAAAAAAAGGAGTTTTGACAGGATTAAAGGATTCAAGCGATCCGATATCAACACCCCTATCTCTTGGAGATTCGGGGTAAGTCCATTCCGATAATCACCAAAATCATGTTATCCTGTCCTCTTTCTTCCTCCGTCTCGGGGGGGCATGGATGCACTGGCCGTGAACGGCATGCGCGGCCTCCATCCATGTCTCGGAGAGGGTGGGGTGGGCATGGACGGTTCGGGCGACTTCGCGCGCCGTGAGTTCGAAACGAATGGCGGCCGTCGCCTCCGCTATCAGCTCGGTGGCGTGCGGGCCCACGGCCTGCGCTCCGAGCAGTTGGTCGGTTGACGCATCGGCAATCCACTTAACAAACCCGGCATCCTCGCCGACCGCCATGGCCTTGCCGGAGGCCGCAAAGGAGAATTTGCCGACGGCGATCTTCCGATTCTGAGCCTGCGCGTCCTGCTCCGACATTCCGACCGTGCCGATCTCCGGATCGGTGAATATGCATGACGGCACCGGTCCAACCTCAGCGCGCCTCGCCTTTCCGGCTATGATCTCGGCGACCAGAATGCCCTGCGCCGTGGCATAGTGGGCCAACTGCGGCCCGCCCGTCGCGTCGCCTATGGCGTAGACCGTGGCGGCCCGCGTCCTGCATGCCGCGTCAATCTCTATGCAACCCCGGGGCGTGAGGGCAACTCCTGCCGCGTCAAGGGCGAGGTCCGCAGTCGCGGGCACGCGACCCACTGCCACAAGCAGCAGATCGGCATCGAGTTTCTCATCGCCGGCCATTGCCAGGACGCCTGATTTTCCGGCCTTGACGTTTTTCAGCGGTTTGCCGGTCAAAATGCGGATGTCGAGATCCTTCTCCATGCGCCGCCTGGCCTCGGAGCGCACGTCGTTATCGAGCATGGCCAGGATATCGGGCAGCATCTCAACTATCGTCACCTTGACGCCGAGCTGCGCCGCCATGCAGGCGAACTCGCACCCTATAACCCCGCCGCCCATGATGATGATCGAATCCGGCAGTGAGGACAGTTCGAGAAACGCTCGACTGTCAACCACTGCCGGGCTCTTCGGGAGCTTCCCGGGGATCGCGGACAGAGAGCCGGAGGCGATGACACTGTTCGATGCCTCGATAATTGATGTTTTTGTGCCGGCCTGAACCGAAATGCGGTTGCGTCCGGAAAACGAAGCGGCGCCCTGCAGTACGGTGACGCCGTTGGCCTTGAGCAACTGCGCGACCCCGGAACGAAGCTTCTCCACGATCCTGTTCTTGCGGTCGGCCATGACGGAATAATCGAAGGACACGTTCGAGGCCTTGACTCCGAACCGCTCAGCGCGCTGCGCGTTCCTGAACACGGATGCCGAAAATATCAGGCTCTTGGTCGGGATGCAGCCCCAGTTGAGGCACGTGCCGCCGAGCTTCTCCTTTTCAACCAGTGCGACCGACGCCCCGAGCTGGGCCGCCCGTATCGCGCATGGATATCCGCCCGGCCCCGCCCCGATAACTGCTAAGTCAAACTTTTCCATTGCTCAATATCCTCTATAAGCTTCTTCACCGTGTTGATGAACCCGGCGGCCATGGCGCCGTCAATAATCCTGTGGTCCGACGACAGCGTCATCTTCATCATTGACCGGATCTTGATTTCGTTTTTTATCACGACGGGTTCTTCCCTCGTGCTCGATATCGCCAGTATGGCGCTCTCGCCGGGATTGATTATGGCCGTGAAATTCTCGACGTTCAGCATTCCCATGTTGGAAACCGTGAAGGTGCTTCCAGCCATTTCGTCGGGCGCGAGCTTGCTGTCACGCGCCTTGAGCGCAAGGTCGCGGGCCGTCTCGTGAAGCTCCGCGAGCGTGATCTCGTCAGCGTTCCGGATAACGGGCACCACGAGCCCCTCCTTGATCGCGACAGCCATGCCGAGGTGCACGCGGCTGTGCCAACGTACGGCGCGTCCGTTGGTCGAGCTGTTGACCGCCGGGTGCCGGACGAGCGCCAGCGCAACGGCCTTCAATATGAAGTCCGTGAGGGAGTAGGGGCGCCCTTGCTTCTTCAGCTCCTTTCGCAGCGCCAGGAGTTCGGTCATGTCCACCGAGGTGGTTACGAAGAAATGCGGGGCGGTGGTGTAGCTTTGCGTCATTCGCTCCGAGATAACCGCGCGCAGCCTGCTTATGGGCTTCGGCTTCTCCGCAATCGCGGTCCGAACCGTGTCCAATGTGACGCGTTCTCCGCGGGCGTCAATTGAAAGGATGTCAATTCCCGCCTCACGGGCGAGCGCAAGGGCGGATGGCGTGATCCTGATCGAGTCGTAACCGCGCGCTGCCATGTGGGCCAAGACGTCCTTCTCGACCACGCGGCCGCCGGGACCCGAGCCGGCAATGCCGTCTGTGCTGATCGCCCGTTCCCGGGCCAGCGCCCGGGCGCGCGGAGACACGGCCTTGCGGCGCGCCTGCACTGAAGGCGCGGCAGGCTGGGCCGTGGCAGCCGGAGCGACGGATGGCGCTGACCTCTTCTCACTCGGCGCGGGTACGGATGAAGACGTCGTGGCGGGCGCGGCGGGCGCGGAGGACGCCGGCTTCTTGACCGGCGGCGCCACTTCGGGGATTGCGTCGCCGGGCTTGCCGATGAATCCCACCGGATGCATCACGGGCACCGTCTCGCCGTCATTGACGATGATCTTCAGCAAGGTCCCGTCAAAGAAACTCTCGACTTCGAGGACGGCTTTGTCGGTCTCTATCTCGAATAGAATGTCGCCCTTTACCACCTGATCGCCCGTCTTCTTGTGCCACTTGACAAGGGTGGACTCCTCGACGGTCTGTCCGAGCTTCGGCATTATCACGGTTTGAACCATGTCTGAACCCCTTAAAGGATTTTCAAGGCGGCGGCCTTTATATCGTTCGCGTTGGGAAGGAATGCCGCTTCAAGCACGTGCGACTGGGGCGCGATTCCGTTTTTCGCGCCGACCCTTATGACAGGGGCGTCGAGCTCGTCGAACGCGCGCTCCATGATCGTTGATGCGATCTCGCCCGTGAAGCTGCCTATGCTCACGCAATGGCTGGCCACCACGCACCGACCCGTCTTCGCCACCGAGTTGAGGATGGTCTCCATGTCCAGCGGAACGAGGCTGCGAATGTCAATGACTTCGGCCTTGACCTGTTTCTCCGCCATCAGATTATCGGCGGCCTTGATTGCGTCGTGAACGGCCGGTCCCCATGCGACGATCGTTATGTCGGATCCGGCCCTCTTGATGTCGCAAAGGCCGAGTGGCACAAGGTAGTCCTCCTCAGGGACGGGCCCCTTGAATCCGTAGAGCAGTTGAGCCTCGACGAACATCACCGGGTTGTTGTCGCGAATGGCTGATTTCAGCATACCTTTAGCGTCGTAGGGCGTGGAAGGATAGACCACATAAAGGCCGGGAATGTGGGCGAACACCGATTCAAGCGTCTGGGAATGCTGTCCGCCGTATCCCTTGCCGCCGCCGACCGACGCTCTGATCACGAGCGGCAGCTCGACGTTCGCGCCGGACATGTAATGCCACTTGGCCGCCTGATTGGATATCTGGTCGGAGGCCATCAGCGTGAAATCCATGTACATCAGCTCCACGACCGGCCGCAGTCCGGCCATTGCCGCGCCCACGGCGGTTCCGCAGATGGCGGCCTCAGATATGGGGGAGTTGAACACGCGGTTCCTTCCGAAAGCCTCCACCAGCCCCTTTGTGACCTTGAATGCGCCGCCGTATTCGGCAACGTCTTCTCCGTAAATTAGCACCCTCTTATCTCTGATCATTTCCTCGATCAGCGCCTCTTTCACCGCATCCTTGTAAGTCAATTCGCCGTTCGCACGCTTGATCGCAGGCAACTCACGGACCTCCGGCTTGCTGAACTCCGTCGGGACCACGTCGCAGACGGTGTCGGTGTACATGAACTTGATCACATCCTCCGGCACGGGGTCCGGTGAATTCGCCGCGCGGACGGCGGCTCTGGCATTCCTGTCACGCACACTCTGCTGCAGGGCGGCGAGCGTTTTCTCCGTGAGCACCTTGTTCTTGAGCATTTGCGCGGAGAATACAGCGATGGGGTCCGACTCGCGCCAGCACGCCTCCTCATCCTTCGTCCGGTACTCGTTGCGGGGGTCGGAAAGCGAGTGGCCGTAGAACCGGTAGGTGTCGAGCTCGACGAGGTAGGGGCCCTTACCGGCGCGGCAGCCATCCGCGGCCCTGCGCACGGCATTGCGTGTGGCCAGGATATCCATTCCGTTCACAACTTCAGCGTGCATCAGGTTGGACGCGAAACCTGCCGCCCGGCGTGCCAGCGGCAGAACGCCCATAACCTCGTTATCGGCGCGCCCAGTCATCCCGTAGTGATTGTTGAGAATGATGAAGATGATCGGGACCCCGAAGGGGCGCTCGGCCAGCTCGTTTGTGAACTGGATCATCGAGGCCCAGTTGAGCGATTCGAGGACCACCCCGTTCGCATAGGCGCCGTCGCCCGCGAAGCAGCACACCACGCCCTTGTTGTCGAGAAGGCGGGATGCCATGGCCGCGCCCGTGGCGATGGGAACGCCGCCGCCGACGATCGCATTGGCGCCGAGATGATTGAGCGTGAAGTCAGCTATGTGCATACCGCCGCCGCGGCCCTTGCAGTAGCCGCCTTCCTTGCCGAACAGCTCCGCTATCGTCCTGAAAACATGGTCTTCCAGAGCGGCTTCGAGCAGCTTGGCCGTGGAAGGGGCTGCGCCGCCCTTTCCTGCAGCGGCCATATCGGGCACGCGTCGGAGCAGGGCATCCTTGTCCATGGCGCGGATAGAGACGCAGCCTTTGGCAATGCTGTCGCCGTGTCCGCGGTGAGTGCTGGTGATGTAGTCTAGCGCGTTGAGCGCCGCGTTTGCACCGGTTGACGCGGCTTCCTGTCCTATCGAAACATGGGTCGGCCCGCGATAGTTGAAATCGGGCAGTGGCGTGTAAGCGCCGGAGCGGAGCTGCACGATCATCTCCTCGAATTCCCTGATGATCATCATGTCTTCCAGCAGCGCGATCGCGTCGTCCGCCTTCAGGTGTCCAGATGCCAGTTCTGACTTGAGTGAGCCGTCATACTTGTAGCAGGGAATCGAGCCGAAGTTTACGCGATGCGGCTTGAATTCGGGTTTGCAATTTATGATTAATGCCATTGTTGCTCCAACATGCTCTTTTCGTTTGTGATAGACTCAGCGCCGGTGTCCGTGCGATCCCCATGGATGGCGTGGCGCGGAGCGCGACCTCCGGCTGCCGCCTGGCCGCCTGGCCTGGATGGCGAATGTTCCGCCGAATCCGCCCGCCCCGCGGCTGATTTGCGGTGAACGGCTAGGCTTCCTTCGCCACGCGGGAGAAGTCAATCTCGGCGACGAGTTTTCCCTCGGCTATTTCCCGTAGGGCGATGTCCTCGTATTCTTCATTGGGGCTTTCGGGTTTGATCAGCGGGCGCTGGCCCCTTATTAACTGACGCACGCGCATGGAAACCATGTTGATAAGCACTGAGACATTTGGAACGCGCCGTTTGGCCATTTCGAGAAGTTGCACATTCATTCTGATCACCTCGTTCTTTGTATCCTGACAACAGCAGCGTCGGCGCGGCTGTTAAAAAAAAGACGGGGCATAGCTTATATGCCCCGTCCAAATCAATCAAGCTGTTTTTTTTGAGAATGATATATATCTTGGAAACAAGGTTCCACCCTCCCTTGCGGGGAGGGCGGAACCGGTTCCTCTTGTTTTCTTACATATCCATTCCACCCATACCGCCCATTCCACCCATGCCGCCCATTCCGCCGCCGCCGCCGGCAGGCGCCGGTTTTTCCCTTTCAGGAATATCGGTCACCATGCACTCGGTGGTCAGGAGCAGGCCGGCGATGCTGGCCGCGTTCTGGATAGCCGTCCTCGTCACCTTTGTGGGATCAATGACGCCGTCCTTCACGAGGTCGGTGTACTGGTTGGTTGTCAGGTTGTAGCCCTGATGGCCCTTCCCTTTCTTGACCTCAGCCACCACGATGGAGGCATCCTGCCCGGCGTTGGTCACGAGCTGGCGAAGCGGGGACTCGAGCGAGCGCGCTATGATCTGCGCGCCGATGTTCTCGTCCTCGTTCTCCAGTTCGAGCTTTTCGAGCGCAGGCAAGGTGCGGAGCAGCGCTACGCCGCCTCCGGCAACCACGCCTTCCTCAACAGCAGCGCGGGTGGCGTGAAGGGCGTCCTCGACGCGGGCCTTCTTCTCCTTCATCTCCGTCTCCGTGGCTGCGCCGACATTGATCACCGCAACGCCGCCGGCGAGCTTCGCCAGGCGTTCCTGCAGTTTCTCGCGGTCGTAGTCCGAGGTAGTATCGTCAATCTGCTTGCGAATCTGGTTGACGCGGCCCTGTATGTCGGACGTCTTGCCGCCGCCCTCGATGATGGTGGTGTTTTCCTTGTCCACCGTGATCCGCTTCGCCTTGCCGAGATCGTCAACCTTGACGTTCTCAAGCTTAATGCCGAGATCTTCCGTGATGCACTTGCCGCCGGTGAGAATCGCGATATCCTCGAGCATCGCCTTGCGCCTGTCGCCGAAGCCGGGAGCCTTGACCGCGCAGCACTGCAGCGTGCCGCGCAGGCGGTTGACCACCAGTGTCGCGAGCGCCTCGCCCTCGATGTCTTCTGAGATGATCATCAGGGGACGACCGGCCTTCGCCACGCTCTGGAGCAGCGGCAGAAGATCCTGGAGGTTCGATATCTTCTTCTCGTGGATCAGTATGTAGGCATCGTCAAGAATCGCCTCCATGCTCTCGGCGTTGGTGACGAAATAGGGCGACAGGTAGCCCTTATCGAACTGCATGCCTTCCACCACGTCCAGCGTCGTCTCGATCGTCTTGGCCTCTTCCACCGTGACCGTGCCGTCCTTGCCGACCTTGTCCATGGCATCGGCTATGATCTCGCCGATCGTCTTGTCGCCGTTGGCCGAAATCGTGGCCACCTGGCAGATCTCCAGATGCTCCTTCACAGGCTTGCTCTGCTTCTCGAGAGCTGCCACCACGGCTTGCACCGCCTTGTCAATACCGCGCTTGAGGGACATCGGGTCGGCTCCGGCCGTCACGTTCTTCAGGCCTTCCCGGTAGATGGCTTCGCTCAGCAGCGTGGCTGTGGTCGTGCCGTCGCCGGCCATATCGCTGGTCTTGCTCGCGACCTCGCGAACAAGCTGCGCGCCCATGTTCTCGAAAGGATCGGGAAGCTCAACTTCCTTTGCGACGGTGACGCCGTCCTTCGTGATGGTCGGTGATCCGAACTTCTTGTCGAGAATGGCATTGCGACCGCACGGGCCAAGCGTTGCCTTGACCGCGCGGCTGAGCTTCTCTACGCCTCGCAGAATGGACTGCCGGGCATCGGCATCATACTTCAACTGTTTACCCTCTCCCATGACTCACTCCTCCTCTATCTATTACTGATTCACTGATTTACTGACCAACTGATTCACTGACCAACTGATTCACTGACCAACTGACTCACTGACCAACTGATTCACTGATTCTCACTGATTCACTGACCAACTGATGCCTTCTACTCTATAATGCCCAGGATGTCGTCCTCGCGAACGATCTGGTATTCCTTGTCGTCTATCTTAACCTCGGTGCCGCCGTACTTCGGAAGCAGTATAACGTCGCCCTTGCTGACGTTCATGGGAAAAACCTTCCCGTTGTCATCGCGCTTGCCGGGGCCAACGGCGACGACCTTTCCCTGCATGGGTTTTTCCTTAGCGGTATCCGGGATAATGATTCCACCCTTGCTCTGTTCCTTATCCTCCTGCGGCGCAACCAGCACTCTATCTCCCAACGGTTTAATCTTCATGTAACACCAGCCTCCTTTGTTTTGTTTGTTACGGTTATGGACGGGCGCGCGGGGCGCGCCAGTCCGATCTGCCTATTTCTTATCGTCAACCATCTCGAAATCGGCGTCTATGACGTCATCCCCTCCCTTCGCCTTGCCCTGATCGCCGGCGTCGGCGGGAGGCGGTTCCTGCTGCTGCGGTCCCTGCTGTTGCTCCTGCTGCTCAGGCCCCGGTCCCTGCTGCTCGCCTGGTTTCGTACGCGAATACAGATCTGAGGACAGAGCCTGCATCTCGGAGTTCAGCGCTTCGAGCGCCTTCTTGATCTCCTCGGTATCGTCGCCTTTGCTCGCTGCCTTCAGCTTCTCGAGGGCGCTGTCCACCTTGGCCTTGAGAGCGGCGTCAACCTTGTCGCCGTGCTCCTTAAGCAGCTTCTCGGTCTCGTAGACGGTGGCATCGGCACGGTTCTTCGTCTCGACCTTCTCGCGGGCCTTCTTGTCGTCGGCCTCGTGCTGTTCGGCGTCCTTGATCATCTTGTCAATCTCGCTCTGGTCGAGCCCGCTAGAAGCCGTTATCGTGATCTTCTGCTCCTTGCCGGTGCCGAGATCTTTCGCGGAAACGTGGAGAATTCCGTTTGCGTCAATATCGAAGGCAACCTCGATTTGCGGGACCCCGCGCGGCGCGGGCGGTATGCCGTCGAGATGGAAGCGGCCGATGGACTTGTTGTGGCTCGCCATCTTGCGCTCGCCCTGAAGCACGTGAATCTCGACCGAAGGCTGGCTGTCCGATGCCGTGCTGAATATCTCGCTCTTCCGCGTGGGAATCGTGGTGTTCCTCTCGATGAGGTTGGTGAACACGCCGCCGAGGGTCTCGATTCCGAGGCTGAGCGGTGTCACGTCGAGCAGGAGCACGTCCTTGACC
>JAGYMT010000030.1 GCA_018400335.1 Kiritimatiellia bacterium
AGTTCTCGCCTTTCGTCAGGTCGGCATCCAGTTGACCGCGCATAAGCACGGGAGCAAGCTCGCCGACAAACCAGCCCTTAATCTCAGAACTGACGCGCCGTTCCATCACCAGGTAGACGCATCCGTTGGCATAGTGGACGTTGCACGACGCCTGGTGCCATTTCAGACCGTCGGTCAATTTCGAGGGCGGCGACCAGGTGATGCCGCCGTCATCGGAGCGGATGATACGAAGATCGCCCTTTTGACCCAGCACGTAAAGCGACTGGCCCGCCGTAAACGGCCGTGCCTGGATAAAGGGAAAATCAAGTCGATGCGTCCAGGTTTCGCCGCCATCATCAGAG
Organism: Kiritimatiellia bacterium; assembly: GCA_018400335.1. Next base: position 342 of record JAGYMT010000030.1, read on the forward strand.
GTGAACACCTTGCCCTCGCCGGCCACCTCGCATGTCGCGACCAGCCGACCGTCGGACATTCGGGCCAAGCCTGGCGCGTATGCGAACTTGAGTTCAGGGTCAGGCGATTCGTAGACGGTGACGTAATCCTCCGCAAGGGAACGGATGGCGCACGGTTGAACGTGACGACAGGAAGGCAAGCCAACTGAACGATGATGCGCTTCAGAAAGCTGCTCCCGCATGTCTTCCGCCGAGTCGCGCAGCGTCGTCGCCAGAAGATCCTCTTCCTGTTCGAGACGAGGCGGAGGAACCGCTGTACGACAGGCGGCGCCGACAGGAAGACCGATTAAGCGGAGGTAGCGCTTGGCCGACGCCGGATAACGCCGGGCGGCCGTCATATCGGCGAGGGTCAGAAACCGCTGCAGGCGCTCCGCTTCGTTTGGATGCGTTTCGAACTCCGCGCAGAGGCGTACAAACAGCTCAGGCCAGAAGTTGGCGGAAATGCCGCTGTAGCCGTGTGCTCCTGCCCGCAACGACTCCAGCAGCGTCGCACAATTAGCGTTGAACAAACGCAGCGAAGTGCCTTTCACGGCATGCAACCTCTCCCTGATCAACGCCAGATTGCAACACGTGTCCTTGAGAAAGAGAAACCGTCCGCTTCGCGCGGTCCAACCAAGCAATTCCTGACTCAACAAACGGCGGTACGGCAACGGGCACTCATACAATCCCAACGGTATTTCGGAGCAGGCATCCGTCAGTCTCTCGGCATTATCCCGCCACATGGTGTCGGGTTCGTTTTGTTGCGCCAGTTGATTCACCGTGAGCACTACCGCCGCCACGCCCGTGCCGGCCATGGTTTTGACGGCTTCGGCCTGGCATTCGGGCGAATCTCCGAAGGCGCCGGCCGCAACCACCGGCACTCGGCCATCGACCCGTTCCACTACCCGCCGAGCCAATCGCACCCTCTCATCACCAGCCAACTCATACATCTCGCTCGACAGGCAAACGGCAAACAAGCCGGCCACCCCGGCGTGGATGTACCATTCGATGATCGCATCCAAGCCTCCCCAGTCGATTCCGTTATCCTCCCGGAATGGCGTCAGCATCACCGGCCATACACCTTCAGCCAATATCTTCATCATTGATTATTCTCCTACCATCGAGGAAACAATGCCACGAACATCTTCCTCCACGCACTGAATCCTCGAGACATTGGCGCACTTCTCGAATCGGCAGTATCGCTTTCCATCCTCCACAATCCCGGCGCCATAGACACAGTTCAGCATCCTGATTCCTTTGCACTCGTGTGCCGAGACAATGCTCTCCCACCTGCCATCCACCTCGCGCGCCCTAACGTTGACGTCGTCAAAAACAATATCGTCAACGCCCCGCAGGAGAAACCCGAAGGGCACATGAAACGGCTTGTAGTCGAACGCCGACGTCGCCATCAGCATATCAGATGACGACGCATGATTGTCACTGCCGCCGGTGATTGAATAGTCGACATGGGACAGCCTTACGCCTTTGAGACAACCTTCTTTTCTGGATCCGAAATAACTCGCCCCGCGCGCCAACGCCGTGATATTTGTGAACGAAAGGTTTTCGATAGGCCGGTCGGCATTGACCACAAACGGATTCATCGCGTCGATCATGATGTTGTTAAAGCGAATGCCGCGGATGGTCGTAGGCGGCAACGTCTCAGAGTAGCGCGACTGGACATGCAGCGCAGTGCGCGTTTCACGGACAACTATGTTGTCAAACACGCAGTTGCGAATCTCCCCGCTGCCGACGCCCACCCGCACGGCATTGCAGGAGGAGCTGAGCACGCAATTACTGACCGCCACGTTCTCGCATGGCTGCGCATACGGACCGAGCCGAGCGGTGTGCGCCCGCAGGGCAATGCTATCGTCACCCGTCTGAATATTGCAGCCGGTCACCAGCACATTCTTGCAGCAGTCGATGTCAAAGCCGTCTCCATTCGGCGTCCAGTACGAGTTCTTGATGAACACCCCCTGCGCCCGCACATTCTCACACCCGTGGAAGAAGCAGGTCCAGTAGGGCGCGTTCAACAGGGATACCGATTCGATGCTGACATTTCGGCACCGGCAGAAATACAGCATCTGCGCGGGACGCCAATATGACCCCTGCTTGTACTTCGTCTTGGTCTCTTCGAGAGGAATGAAGGCGCTGCTGTTGCCGTCGATTCGTCCATGACCGGTGATCGAGACATTTTCGATGTCATAGCCGATGATCAGGTGCGCGGTGCTGACGAATTCCTTACTGCCGCGTCCTTCTTCTTGAATCCCCGCGTCCGCCACGTAGTCGTCGGGATTGGCGCTCCCCCGCAGAACTCCTCCGGCCTCGATAACAAGGTTGATATGGCTCTTCAAGAAGATCGTTCCGATCACGTACTCGCCCGCCGGACAGAGAACCGTACCACCGCCTGCCGCGTGGCAGGCGTCAATGGCATCCTGAACCGGTTTGGTGTTGATCGCGGCATCGCCAGCCCTCGCTCCATAGTCTTTGATGTTAACATTCATGGTCATCCTTCCTGGTTGAATGGTCCTCGATTCCCGCCGCTCACTCCACCGCCACATCCAGAAACACCAGCGCGCACGGGTTGTCGTTTTGTGCCAGCGTGATCTCCACTGTGTTGACACCATCTTCGAGCAAGCCGGCCGGAACGGCCCAGGCCCTGTGTTGCTCCGGCGTCATGCCGAAGCGCTCCTTCATGAAGCGCACGTGTTCGGAAAACGGATAGGCCCGGCTCTTCCACCAGGGAACCGTGCCCATCCCCGGCTGCAGCATATGGACGTCTATACCCATGCCTGCGGTCTCGTCCACGGTCGCCTCCAGCATCTCGGGCCGAAACGGCTCGCGCTTGGCGCGAAAAGGACTGACGCAGGTTTCGATGTTCGTCGTGTCGTTGCTGAATAAAACCTTATATGGCGCTTTCATTGCAGCATATCCTCCAATGTATTGCTATGTTAATCCATTTAGTTCCATGCCATGGCGCTCTACGGCGGAGCAAGCGTCAAATCGAGATAGCGAAGGGTTGCCTGCGGGCCGGTTGTCTGCGTTATTCGCAGGCAATTTTTCCCATCCTTCAAGACCGGGACAGGACAGGTGAAACTGGCGTATTGATTGGCGGCTCCTCGCGCATGGGTATAATCGCCCGGCAGAGGATCGCGGACGAACGGGGCGGGTACCAGGTTGGCGCCATTCATGCGGACGCTCCATGCACACGCGCCGACGTCCTCGCGCATCATCAGCCGGAGCGTGCCGGTCTTCAAACGCGCTGTCGGCGCCAGGTCGAGCGCAAGCTCGTGCGTCGCGCCTGCGGTGAAGGAAAGCGGGAGCATGCCGCGATATGCCGATTTACGGTAACCAAACCCGTGGTCGTCCACGAAGTACCATTGCGGCTGTTCCGCGAGCCACCGCGGGTCATGCAGCCTGGAGAATACATGGAACGGCGGTTCGTGATCGTAAAAGCGGTAGTAGGCGAAGTTGAAGAAGCTGAGCCCCGCGGCGCCACGACGAAAGGCGAGATAAGCCGTGGTATAGATCTGATGCTCATTGGTCAGTCGCCGCACCGCAGCGGTATGCAACTGGCTGTCCGTCGGACGGCTGCCGTCCGGAGCGCCTGACTCCACGGTGTTGCGGCTGCTGCAATAGGTTATTTCGTTATAAACCGACGCATCAGGAACCATGGCACAGATAGTGGCGAGGTCGTTCTGCTGCTGAGTGAAGTAGTAGCAACTGAGGTTGATCATGTCCACGCCGGCAGCTGCCATGGAGCGCAGGTCGATGCCGAGGATATCGTGCGCCGCCAGCTCGCCGGGCACACGCACGCACAGCCAGCGCCGCCGTCCCGGCGGCGCCGTCCGGTCGAGCAGCTCGCGCACCCGCGCCACGAACCCGGTCATAATCCGACTGCGTTCCGATGAATCAGTCCGTTCCGGCTCGAAATACAGGGGGTAGCGCATAAAATCCAGCTCAAAACCGTCGAGATCATACTGCTCGCAGATTTCCCGGATCTGCGTAAAACGATGTTCGCGCACTGGCGCAAAACTCCAGTCAAGGTGGCATCGGAACGGCTCCTCGCCTATGCGATATTCCGGGTGTTCGTCGTAGAACCGGCTCGTCGTATCCGCATCCCGCCCGGGAAACGGATTGTGATTCAGGCGCATGGAAATAAACCGAGGTTGATTCTTCCTTTCGCAGTTCGCGAGAAACTCGCCGACCAGATCGCCGCCGCTCATCCAGTAATCCGTCAACTCATACGGAGACTTGTTCGGGAAACGCTGGTTGAACCAAGCTCGGTGATCCGCGCGGGTGTAAAATCGGCTGTTGTACCAGGGCACCCAACTGAACCCCGGCTGGAGCATTTGAACATCCACGCCTTTGCCGACGACCTCAGCCACGCCGGCCTCCAGCATCTCAGGCCGGAACGGCTCGCCCTTGGCGCGGAAGGGACTGGCGCAGGTCATGATATTCGTGGTATCGTTATTAAACAGTACCTTGTATGGCGCTTTCATTGGCAAATATCCTCCATAACTCAGTCGCTCATCATCTGACCATCACTCCATTTTGACTTGGCGTTATAACAGCTATAACGCTATCGCGCAAGTTAATTTAAGGTTCAAAATCGGGGCTAATCAGGTGATATTGGCCAAAGTAGAAGCGGCGAGGGCGCCGCGTCTACATGGCAGACTGTCACCCGATTTTGAACCATGCCGAAAAAGGAGGCTTTGCGCGTGCAGACACCTTCAGGACGCAGGCTGATCGGCCTGCCTGTGCGTGGATTATTTCCCATGCAAGAGGCTCAATATACCAGCGCCCGAAAAGCTTTCACACGGTGGAAGGTAATGAGGTTGCCATCGTGGGGAGACTTCGTATTTTCATCTCCAGATCGACTCAAGACCACCAGATCGTCGCCGTCTATCACCATGGAGGCGTAATGCCGCGAGGCCTTTTCAACCAGATACGACAGCCACCAGGCCGGCGAAGCGCAGTCCACCATGTTTTCGAAATCTGGTTGCAGGCGGCGGCGTTCGTTATCGGGCAGACCGTAGCGATCTCCGGCATGCGGTCGGGTCGGATCATGCTGTCGGTCGCCTGGGTCGAGAGCAGCCAGAATAATTGAGTGACATCATCGAACAGCACATGGAACTTCATCTGGCCGGGACAGGGGACGCAAAACATGGTCTTGCCGGACGGCGCTTTCTCCAGCATGGTCGTCATCGCGCCCGTGCCGGGCATCCTGCCATCCTCGACCACCTTCACCCGATGCGAGCATAGCCCGTCAGCTTCCGTGTGGGCGCGCATCCAGGATGAAAGGTTTTCCCGGATGGATCGTGCAGATATGTCAGGATCGGTGAACTGCACAACGTTGCTCTCAGCCAGCCCATTGGAGCTCTGATGGCGCGTGGCGGTCCTCATGACGCCATGAATCGGGTCGGCGAGCGCGAAGACGGCACGCCGAACCAATCCGGACTGGTTTCGGTCATCACGTCGCAAAACGTCAGCTCGAGGCAAATGTCCAGTTCTCGCGTTTCGTCAAGTCATCGCCGAGCCGCCCGCGCATCAGGGCCGGCGTCGTACCGGCAGCCTTTAATTCCCGGAACAAGTGCGCCGTTCCATCACCAGGTAGACGCATCCGTTAGCATAGTGGACGTTGCACGGCGCCTGATGCCAGAACTGATTTTCGCTGAGCTTGACCGGTGTCTCCCAGGTTTCGCCCGCGTCATCCGAACGGATGACCATCAAGTCGGCAGCTGGCCAAGGACATAGACTGATTCTCCGCCGCGAACGGCCTGGCGTGCATGGACGGGAAATCGGTTCGATGCGTCCAAGATCGTCCGCCGTCATCGGGAGATGAATACTTTACCCTGCCAGGGCCCACCCCATCTCGCCGCGGCGGTACTTGGGATCGGGCAGTTCCGCGGCGCCGGGTCCGCCCAGGTCAATCGTGGCAACCAGTCGTCCGCTCGCCAGTCGTGTGATACCGGGGCTATAGGCGAACATTCGTTGCGGGTCGGGCGAACTGAAAAGCGTGACATAATCGTCCGCAAGCGTTTTGATGGACCGGCAATGCGTGTTCATGTTATTCATCTCCTCTTGAGGCTTCGACACTGTACAGCCACTGCTTAAGAACGCCATCGGCGTCCTCACCGCATGCCAAGGCGTGGAAAGGATCAGCAGGAAGCCCATTGAGCCCATATACTGGCGACATGTCTAGGGGCCCTCTATTTGGACAATGCGGACGGTTGAACAGGCTCGGGGCGGCAAGTCGCCAATTGATGGCGTCGAGCGAGCAATAATGCTGCCAATGCGTCTGCCCGGGGCCTGGATTGAAATGACGCAGAAACAAATGCCAGGAATCATTCCATAGGAAAACGCGCGGCATTTCCGATCCTCCGTCCACAACCAGCGCAGGATCCGGACGGACGGCAAAATCCATATCCAACAGGTTCGCAACGGCATATCCCGTCTGCACATTCTGGCGAGAAGGAAGCAACGGCGCGGAAAAACCCTTAAAGAAAAGATGCGCGCGCCCGCCGGCCACGATAGCACAGGGATCGTCCACCCGCATGTTGCGCCAGTCGGCATCCAGATCAACCAGCAGTCGCTTGTTTGTGAACGGACCGGCCGGGGCGCCGAGGTCGTCGGCCGGCGCTGAAGCCATCATGATGCGTGAGGACACATAGCCCGGTTCGCCCAGCGATGAGAGCCCTACCCATCGCTCGCCGGGTCGCGGATCGCCGCGTCCGGCATAAAACAGGAACACCTGCCTTATTTCAGGGATGCTCAACACGTGAGGGCTTGCCGCTCCAAAGCTGTCGTGGGCGCCGGTCAGCCCTCTGGCGATGGCCGTTCCCACGAATTTCCACGACTTAAGGTCGCTGCTGCGCAAGTACGATATCTCCGCTTCCCACGAGTGAATGGTGCCAAGTCCGCATGGAATGCGGTCGGTAAAGAGATGATACGTGCCAGCGCCGTCCCGAAAGCAGGAAACCATCCTGCTATGGTCCGGCGAAAGATCAAGAATCGGCCTCGGCTGTTCCAAGCGGAATTTGAAATCAAACATAGTTGCCTCCCGGGAAGACGGCGCTGCCGCCCGGCGTTTTGCGAAGGGACATTCCCTTTGTGGTCTCGACCATCCAGACTGGCTGCCGCTGCCGCGCGACCTCGCTCTCGACTGCCGCAAACGAGCGTCCGTCGAACGAGACAAGGGCAATCTCGTAGTCGTGAACGCCATGATCCGTCACCGGATAGCAGTCCTCAGGGGTGACGGAATAAGGAGTGTGATGCGCAAAGAACGGGCTGCGCAGAAGCGTCAGCCCGATGGATCCGTCAGGCGTGACATCAACGCCGAAGATGTCGCGGCTCACTACCGCAAGAGCGCGGGTTCCGTCCATCACGGATGTGTAATTGAATAGCGGATACTCCTTTCCGTCGCACGGCCGCTCGACCATGCCGCCAGGACAGCCATCAAACCTCTTAGTCACCCGAAAAGGTGGCGGGATAATCAACTTCACCGCCTTGGCATGGTCATTCCATGTGATCCGAAGCCGCAATCGCAAGATTGTTTCGTCCTTATGGAGCACGACCTGCCACACCATGTCGGATCGGTTAAACCTCAGTTTATTTTTGACGGAAACGCTGAGGGGGCCTTCATCATGCACGCGCCATTCATCGATCGCACTGAAGACACCGGCAATTTCATTCCGAAAGGATGCCACCCCATGCCCCCATGTATCCGACGGGTCGTGGAACGACACGACCCTAATGCCGCCGTCAGCGACAAGGGAAACATCGTCGCCGAAACGCACGGCTGACAAGCCTTCCGTTCCAGGGGTCGCGACAATTCCGGCGTTATTTGAAATCACTCCTTCATGAAAAGACACACCGACACTGACATCATCCTCTCTGTCGAGATAAATCCGCGCAACACGCCAAGCGCGCGCCGGCAACGATATCCGCGCAAGCAACCTCAGCACATGGAATGCCGCCTCGGATTTGATCCTCTGCGCTGGAATGGAAACTCCATTCTCATCGGCCAGGCGCACGACCACTTTGTCGCCCGGGTTATTCCAGATATATCCAATCCAGGGCTCAATTTCAACATAGCCATCGAAATCCGCCGTTGATGCATTCACGAACAGAAGCTGCTGCTGTTTACATGGCTTGAGTTGCTGCATTAACTTCCGCGTCACATCAACGATCACCTCCCGGCAGACGGATCGCGCCGCGCCCAGTTCGTCGAAAGCCCAGGCGTAAGCGGAACGGATCGAGCTGCCGGCGAGAATATCGTGGAATTGATTGAAGAGAATGCGCTTCCAGGCCGCGGCGATCTGATCGGCAATGCGTTTGCCGGCGGTAACGCTCCGGACATGCGCTGTAGCCACGCACTCAGCCTGCGCGGCCAGCTCCTCGGCCCTGCGCAGCTCGCGCTTGATGGCATGCACAACGGTGTAGCAACCCGGCGCGTGATGCTGCAGCTCGCCGCGCACCACGGGGAGCTTTACATTCGATTCGCGCACGGCATCGAAGAATGCGTCCGGATGGCTGAACACCAGCTCCACGTCCGGAGCATAGTCGGCATGGGCGCGAATCCAAGCGATCTCCTCCTGAGCCGGACCGCCGCCGTGGTCGCCCACTCCGACGAAACACATCGTGTGTCCGACCCGCCGATCCGCTTCTTCAATCGTCTTTTTCATATTTTGCGCGACCCGCTCCAGCGACCCGGTGGTGCAATAAGCTTGACTGATGCGGAACGTGATGACCCGAGCGCCTGACGACGCCTCCCATGCGAAGAGATTGGACGGCAACGACATTTCGTGCGATTGCGGGCGCATCATGACGTAATTGGAAATTCCCGCCGCCGCGTAGAAGTCCGGCAATGTGGCGGCATGTCCGAAACTGTCAACGTTATACCCCGTCAGCGCGGTTCGTCCGAAATGCTGTTGAAAAAAACCCTGCCCCGCCTCCCCCTGCCGCAGGAAACCCTCCGCCGACGGAAGATTGCAGTCAGGCTGAATCCACCAGCCCCCGACGATGTGCCATCGTCCGCCGGCCACGTGGCCGCGCATCCGGGCGAAAAGTCGAGGATCGAGACGCAGAACGGTATCGTAGAACCATGCTTCACCTCGGGTGATATGAATATCGGGATTGCGATTCAGAAGATCGCAAGCCGCGCGCGCGGTCGCCAGCGCCTCATCAATCCCCTGCGGCAAAGTCCACAGCCACACTGGATCAAGATGCGAGTTCAAGATCACATGTACGGTCAGTTTCATGACATTTCCTCAATTCGTCACGCGTTATCAACAGAGCCGCTTGCGCGGTTATGTCAATAAACCAGCTCTCCGCACCGACCAATCCGGTGAACAGTGACAACTTCGAATAGTGCAACAGCAACCTGCGGAGCTCATCGTTCGTCATGTTCTCTGAGATTATTCATGGCGGCCTCATCGATCCTGAGACGCAACGGTTCGCCTTTATCGCCGCCCCACTTACCAAGCCAGGTGAAGCCGGCGGTTATCCATATCTCGCCAGTGCGCCGTTCAAAGACGTAGGGATAGCTGAACTGACCGCCCAACGACTGCCGCGCAATCACCACGGGTTCACTCCAGGTTTGAGCATCGTCTTCGGATACGGCCAACGACAGCTCCCGCCGGTGGTTTGGGGCTGGAAATTCAGTTTTCTGCTTGTCGTGCACCATCGTTGTCTCGCCGCCGTCAGACGGTTTCAAGCGGTTCCACGCCAGCACCATCCGCCCGCTGCGCAGTTTCACCAACGCGCCCGGCGCCGAGCTGGCGTCAATAGCCAAAGGCCGGATCGTGCGCCACGTCCGTCCCTGGTCATCGGAGGACGCCTGCCAGAAGGTCCCCAGAGTGGTTCGGATCAGCATCAGCAGCCGGCCGTCGCGCAGCTCCACCACGGCCGGTTCCATTGCTCCGTCATGATCCCCGTGTCCGCCCAGATCGATCCAGTTGCTGCGCGCCCAAGTCCGGCCTTCATCGTCGGAATAGACCGAGCAGGAAACCCACCGTCCGGGGTCGGAAACCAGATGCGGAACGGAGACAACCAGACGCCCATTCGAGGTCTGGATAAAGCCGAAGAAATTGGCATTGCACCCGCTCAGCAGCAGTCGCGGCGCCGGCCACGTCTTTCCTTCATCGCTGCTGCGGACGCAGAACAGCTCCCGGCGGACGCCAGGTTTCGGTTCGCGGGTTGCCGCATCCCACTCCCAACGGGCGGTCGAAAAATCGATATAGACGAGTACCACGGCGTTCCGTGCCGTCAGAAGCAAGCGGTGGGCCGCGGGCTCGCCGTCAGGCGCCGGGATTCCTGGACAGACGGGTACCGCATTGGACCAATGGGCGCCGTCATCATTGC
>JAGYMT010000300.1 GCA_018400335.1 Kiritimatiellia bacterium
GGTATCGGATTTGAGGTAGGCCGGGGCGTTTACGGCCACCATGTAGTCTTCCGCGCCCAGGAAATCACCCAGCTTTTTCAGGAGCCGGTTGTTCTTGTCGTAGTCTCCCCAAGTGACGTTCGTGACGTCAAACACATCCGCCAGCCCGGCGGGAATCTCACGGGTCGGATGCTCGTTCGGCGTCAACCCAAGAGACACCGGAATCCATTCCGGATTTTCGCACCGCAGAGCTCGCAGTAGGTTTTCGCGTGGCGTTATCATGTCCTTTTCCTTTCCAATTAAATCATGAACTGATCTGAACAATCTCCGCGGTCGAACTGGGAATGAAAGCCGCCGGGTTCTATGGAATCCGGTCCGCAATGCAGCCCCATCCATATGGCATTCGGCTCCCAGCCCGAACGAAAGCTGTAGAAACCGCTGGCCGTGAAGGCGAAGTTGCGACGTTCCAGATCGAGCACGAGAAACAGCTCCGCCGGACGCAACGGCCGCCCCGTCATCTTCGCATTGCCGCGATACGGGCTACCGGAAAAGGTGAAGAGTTCCGGAATGACTGCTGTGGCCTGACAACGACTCATGCGAACTCCTTAGTAAACCGCGCCGCGGCCAGAAAGCGCCCGTGCAGCCAGTCCTCCGGACCGAAGCCCCAAGCGTCAAGCTGGGCATAGCCGGCCAGCGGATCACCAGGCCGCGTTGCCAGCCAGTCGGCGGCAAGCCGTCCGGCCAGCGCCGCGTCGCGGCGGGCGACTTCGGCCAACGCAGCGCGCAGCGCGTCGCCTGACTGTCCGCGGACCGCCGCCTGCCGCCAGTAGATATGCGCCAGGTAGTCAACAGTCAGCCGGAGGGCGGCGAAATCAGAGTGGTTCCTCCGCACTGTCGGCTCGAGCGCATTGAGCGTGTCGAGCAGGCCGGCAAAGGGCTGCGGCGGCAACGGTGCGGCGGCAATCGCCTGCCGGAGTTCTTCCGCGCTCGCCCAGGGCACGAGCAGGCGCACAGGCTTGCTGTCCTGGCGGGTTGGCGCGGCGGCATAGAGGGTCGTGAACACGCCGGCCCAAGTCTTATCCCACTCCGCGCCGTAGTGCCGCTCGACGAACCGCCGGAAAGCGGTTGCGCGCGCGGCCGCGCAGCCCTTGTTCATGGCCACTGCGGCATAGGCCAGCCCGTCCCAGATGGCGTCGCGAAAGTAGCGAGCCGGACACCAGTGGGTGGCGATCACGCCGAGAGAGGAGTTGCCGCCGGCATTCGCGGCGTTCTTCGCAAGCGTAACGCTTTCTTCACCCTTGAGAAAGATGTCGGCATAAACATCTATGTTGCGCAGTTGATCCGCGCCAACGCGCGGTCCCCATTTGCACCAATGCAGGGCCGGTCCGCCTATCATGCGGAAGCCCTTTTCGCGTGCCAGCGCCAGCCGCGCGGCCACCGGCGCCGGGTCGGAGCCGGCGTATTCCCAGTCGTGCAGGATGATGCTCCGGTCGAGGTGGTCGAGGATCGCCGGCTCGTGCTGTAGGACCATGTCGTCCCAGATGATCATCTCGCGCCCCAAGCTGCGCACCTGCGCGTGGAGCGCGTTGAGGTAGTCCCCCCAGATTTGGGCTTTGGCGCGGGTCTTCAGCAAGTCTTGGGAAAATGCGCTGCCGCCCCAATTCGTCTCGTCGCAGCCGGCATGAAGATAGCGTCCGTGGAAGAGCGCGGCCGCCTCGGTGTAGAGATCGCCGAGGATGCGCATCGTCTTCGGGTGCAGCGGAATGAGGGCATTGGCCCACGAATGGCCGCCCGCCGCCTGGTCATCGAGGTCGGCGTGCTCGGTCGTCCGGGTGATGTAGTGCGAGTGCCCCAGCGATTCGATCTCGGGGATCAGCTCGATGCCGCGGGCGGCGGCATGCCGGGCCAGGGCGGCTGCCTCATCCGGCGTCAGGGCGTTGGGATGCGTCAGCAGTTCCGGATGGCCGCGGAAACGCAACGCACAGCCCTGATCATCGGTCAACCGAAAGATAACCGTGTTGATTTCCCACTCCGCGCAGAAGTCCAGGAAACGGCGGTAATAGTCCAGCGACTCGACCAGCCGCGCCGCATCGAGCATCAATCCGCGAATCGGCGGGATTGCTTTCACGATCTTCTCTCCATTTTAACATTTCGCAGAGGAAGCGACACGCACGGTTTGCACACGGCCCGGAGCTTTCAACGCACTCATGAGCGCCTCCCTAACTGCCGGCTCAGCTCCAGAAACCGCCGCACCCTGGCCAGCGGCGTGGATGGGGTGATCGGGCTGGCGGTGCTGATAATAAAGCCGCGGGCGGATCGGCCGGCTTTCACCTGGCGTTCGATCTCCCGGGCAAGCTCATCATCGCTACCGTTCTGGAGAACACCTACCGGATCAATGTTGCTGAAAACAGTCATTCGATCGCCTATGCGGCGCGCGATTTCAGCCGTGTCGTTCACGAAGTTCTTCATGCTCGCTTCCGGAAGAAGTCCGTCCGCCCCCGTCTCGGCAATCTGTTCCAGGCGATCCATGATGCCGCCGAAGTAGATCAAAATGGCCTTGTGCTTGAGACGATGAATCTCGGCGACCATTGCCTTCATGTATGGCAGGCTGAACCGCTCGTACATCGCGGGTGAAATCATGTCGCTGGTGGCGGTGGCGTCGTCAATGTATATGGCGTCGCCGCCGGCCGCGGCGCAGCGCCGTATTTCGGCAATATTCCGTTCCGTGATCTTCTCGCACAATTTTTCGACGAGATCCGGCTCATCTACCAGCATGGATAAAGCGTTGGTCTGCCCGACATGGCTGCCGCAGGAATATATTGTTCCGACGACCCCGCCGGACAATATGAACTCATCACGCCCGAACTCGCGGACAGCCGCATCGAGATAGTCGTTTGCTCCGGCGCTTACGGCATCCTCCCATTTTGGAACAGGAATGCGATCAACATCCTCCAAAGAGAAGACGCGCCGCTCCTCGTTGGCATGATACTCAGAGGCATGTCCGGATCCCGTCTCAAGGTCCAGCTGAATCCGTTCGCCGCTCTGCCTGTCATGCCGGAAGGCATGCCCGTCCTTCTCGATGAACTCCAGTCTTTCGCGCCAGGCTCGCGATGGAGCCCCGTGCGGCTGGAGCAGCTCAAACGGGGCGGCTTCCTGCATGCGGCGGAAGATTTCCAAATGCTGCTTCGGCGGCAACGTGATCCATTCATGCCTCTTCCAGGCCGGTAGGCCGGTCAGTTCGCTGAAATGATCAAGTTGATAGAGGTAGTTGTAGAGCGAGGTCACCGGGCAGC
>JAGYMT010000301.1 GCA_018400335.1 Kiritimatiellia bacterium
TTTGACAGTAATCGTGGGGCGGGTAGGAGGAAAATATGGGCGCCGTGAAAGTCAAGGTGAAGCTGGTGAGCCGCACACCGGACGCCGAGGGGCTCGTGGCCGCTGCGGCAAGACTGTGTTATGCATCCGACGGCGGCAAGCTGTTCTCGCGGGGGTCCAAGCCGACTGACGACATGGTGCGGCTCCTCCGGAAGATGGGCCACATGAGCCCGCTTGAGCACGCCGGTTTTTCATTCTATATTTCCGGCGTTTCCAGGGCCATGACGCACCAGCTTGTGCGTCACAGACTGGCGAGCTATTCCCAGCGCAGTCAGCGCTACGTGGCGCACGGCGGTTTTGATTACATTGTTCCGCCGAAGCTGCGCGGAAAAAGGGTGAACTGCGGCGGCGCTTCCCGGGATGCGGTCGCATATTTCGAGGAAACCATGGCGCTGCTCGCGGAGCGCTACAGGCTTCTGAATGAGGCGCTTGGGAACACCGGCGAGGAAAGCAATGAGGACGCGCGCTACATCCTTCCGAACGCGTGCGAGACGAAAATCGTGGTCACGATGAACGCCAGGGAGCTGATGCACTTCTTCGAAGAGCGTCTTTGCAACAGGGCGCAGTGGGAAATCCGACTGGCCGCCGACAAGATGCTCGCACTGGTCAAGAAGGCTTGTCCCTCGCTCTTCGCCGGATGCGGGCCCAAATGCCTGCGGTTCGGCCGCTGCCCGGAGGGCAGAATGAGTTGCGGGAAATACAAGCAGATGCTCCGAAACTATGGATGATTGAAATCGGAGTTGGCGCAAAAATTTTCATTACGACTTAGCCCCCCCCCGCCGCCTTGTGCGGCGGGAGCGTGAGATTGGGGTTAAGTGGCGCGCCTTTTCACCCCAATCTCACGCTCCCACGACCATGCAAAAGGCATGGCAGGCGCAAGGCTTGCCCGCCGAAGGCGCGGCTTACCCCGCGCAACGCGGGGTCGCGGGGGACCCGGCAAAATTTGAATTGCTGGAGTTGACGCCTCATCGCTCAGGAACTGCGAGGAAAACAGAAGAATCTTCCAAGATGACATTTCTGATTAACATGCCGTTCGCCGCGCTCGCTGCTCCATCCATCGGTCTGTCACAGCTGAAGGAAGCGCTGGTGCGCAGTGCTCCGGTTGACCGGGCAGATGTGCAAATCCTCTACCTCAACCACGACTTCGCCAGCTTTCTCGACGATAAACCCTTTTATGATCACGCGATGTCAAACTACGGGTTTTCGACCGGGGTCGGGGACTGGTTTTTCAGGCAGGCGGCGTTTCCGGGCGCCGGCGATAGCAGCGATGAGTACCTTTCCCTTTACTACCCCGGCCGGTCAGGCATGGATGCGCGTGTTCGGGAGTTGGCAGCCGGGCGCAGGCATGAGCTCGAAGCGTTTCTGGATCAGATGATCGAAAAGTACGGACTTGCCGCCGCCGAAGTGGTGGGGTTTACCTCGATATTTTCCCAGACAACCGCCTCGATCGCCATGGCGCGCAGACTCAAGTTGCTAAACCCCGGGGTGGTCACGCTGATGGGCGGGGCGGCTTGCGCGGGGGATGCGGGGGCGGCGCTGGTTGAGAAGTGCGATGTGATTGACTATGTATTCTCGGGGTGCGGCTTGGTCAGCTTTCCGGAATTCATTCGGCGCCATCTGCGCGGTGACAGGGCGGCATGCGAGCGCATTGACGGCATATTTTCCAAGACAAACGCGAAACGATCCGAAGCATCGGGTGTCCGTGTGAACGACGCCGTTGCCCTGTTCGGCACGGAGCCTGACATCAACCTGACCCCTGACCCCGACTACTCCGATTTTCTGGATCGGTTTGAAGAGAATTTCGGCAACAGCGGAATGGAGCCGAGGCTGCTTTTCGAGACCTCCCGCGGGTGCTGGTGGGGCGAGCGAAATCACTGCCGGTTCTGCGGGTTGAACGGACCATGCGTTCGCTTCAGGGCCATGGCCCCCGAAAGGGCGATCGTTCACATCAACTCCGTGCTGCGTCACTCCGACAGGTGCCGGTTTTTCGCGAGCGTGGACAATATTCTGCCCAAGGAATATCTAACGGATGTCCTGCCGCACATCAGGCTTAAGCCGGGCGGAAAGATCCAGTACGAGGTTCGCGCCGATCTGGATGAGGAAGAGATGGCTGAATTGTGCCGCGCAGGCGTTACGCTGATCCAGCCGGGCATAGAATCCCTTTCCACGGAATCCTTAAAACTGATGGGCAAAGGATTGTCGGCGTTCAGTAACATCCGGTTTCTCAAAGCGTGCAGCAGGCATCCGGTCTCTCTCGGCTGGAACCTGCTGATTTTCGTGCCGGGCGAAGCCGAAGAAACGTATCAGCGATACCTCGACCTCTTTCCACTGCTCTCGCACCTGCACCCTCCATTGGCGGTGTACCCAATTGAGTTCGTGCGATACTCCGAATACGTTGAGCATTCGGAGAAATATGGACTGTCACTCTGTCCCGAACCCTTCTATTCCATGATCTATCCGTTCGACGAACAAACCATCGGCCGGCTCGCGCACAAGTTCATGAACACACAAGCGGATGCGCGGAAAATTCGGTCGTGGATGGACCGACTCGGCGCGGCGATAGAAGCCTGGCGCGTCCGCTGGCTCAACAGCGACAATCGTCTGCAGGCGAGGCTGTGTCTGCTGGAGGACGGCGGCGAAACCGTTGTATACGATTCGCGCGGCGGCAGGGTATCCGAATATACCTTAAGCATGGGCGAGCTGGAGATCATACAATTCCTTGAAAAAGAGCGTTCCGCATCCGAGGTTGAGGCCCGGTTCGCGAACGCGCCGCGCCTGGATGTGGCAAAAGTGATGGATGCTTTCCGGGAGAGGTGTTTCGTGTTTGAGGAGGAAGGGCGATTCCTGAGCTTGGTCGTCACATAGGTGTTTTCTACGGGATGGTCGTGGCAACGGAAAAACATTCGACAACCTCTCGCGGGCCTTGTATTATTCTAATGGCTTCGCTAACCCTCACCCCTTTCCTCTCCCAGAGGGAGAGGGTGATCGTTCAACGCGCATCGAAACGTTTTATTGTTTTTTATCGCGGTTTCTCGACATTAAGGCACCAACATGGTTCATGTGAATCCGCTGCGGCGGAAACACTTTTCAGCGAAGCTGTTTGGAGTTTTGCCGCCATGACGATTTATATCGAACTTACGCGGGAATTCAACGCTGGACGTTTGCGCGCCGTTCTGGCAGGAGGCCAGGCAGTCGTGCTTCATCGTCTGGCTGTGATGAGCAA
>JAGYMT010000302.1 GCA_018400335.1 Kiritimatiellia bacterium
CCGGATTCCATGTCCGGCGCGTTGATGCCGGTGTTCCCGATCTCCGGGTAGGTCATAACCACGAACTGTCCGTGGTAGGATGGATCGCTCAGTATCTCCTGGTAGCCCGTCATTCCGGTGTTGAACACGACTTCTCCCACGGCATCGCGGGTAGCGCCGCAGGACCAACCTCTGAATATAGAGCCATCCTCCAATGCCAGAAAAGCCTTCTTTTCTCTTTGTATCCGCCAGTTCATGTTCATCACCTGTCTGTCCCGTCATCCCGGCGCGCCGGCGCCAGGTTCAATTCCGGTGCGTGCCTGTGGTATTCCTGGAGACTACACACTTCCATCACCTTCATCTTGAGGAGCGCCTCGAGCCCGTTTATGGCGGCATTGAGTCCGTCAAGCGTGGTCGTTATCGGTATGCCCCTTATCATCGCGTGCGCGCGCATCCTGATCTCGTCGGTCTTAGGACCCGCCCCGCTTGAGGGCGTGTTCACCACCCATCCGATGCTGCCGGACTCTATCAGATCCATTACGTTGGGGCGTCCTTTTGAAATTCTGAAGCACGCCTTGCTCTTGATGCCGTTGTTCCACAAAGCAGTGCTCGTGCCGAGCGTGGCGTATATGCTGAACCCGAGGTCAGCGAGCCTGCGGGCGAGCGGGATCAGCTCCGGCTTGTCCTCGTCTCTTATGCTCAGAAAGATGTTGCCGGAAGAGGGAAGAATGTTGCCCGCCGCAGCCTGGCTCTTTAGAAAGGCCATTCCCATGCTTGAGTCAATTCCCATCACTTCGCCGGTTGACTTCATCTCCGGGCTGAGGATGATATCAATTCCCGGGAAGCGCGAAAACGGAAAGACGGCCTCTTTAACCGACACGTGGCGAGGGCGCACTTCCTTGAGAAAGCCGATGTCCTTGAGCTTTCGACCGGCCATGACAAGCGCCGCGACCTTGGCGAGCGGCACCCCGATCGCCTTGCTCACGAAAGGAACGGTTCGCGAAGCGCGCGGATTGACCTCGAGAACGTAGACGATGCCGTCCTTGACGGCGTATTGAACGTTCATCAGGCCGCGCACGTCCAGCGCCAACGCAAGCGAGATCGTCTGGGCGCGTATTGTGTCAATCGCTTCGCGCGCGAGGCTGTGCGCAGGGATCACGCAGGCGCTGTCCCCTGAGTGGATGCCGGCGAGCTCAACGTGCTCCATCACGGCGCCGATGACTGTATCCTCACCGTCGGATATGCAGTCAACGTCAACTTCTTTCGCGTGTTCGAGATACTGGTCAATCAGGACCGGCTTCTTCTCGGAAACCGAGACTGCTTCCGCCATATACTTGCGCAGCGCCGTCTTATCATACACGATCACCATTGCCCTCCCGCCAAGGACAAAGGAAGGGCGCATGAGTATAGGGTAGCCGATCCGCTCCGCTATCACCTCGGCCTCCTCGATGGACGATGCCAAGCCGTTCAAGGGCTGCTTGAGGCCCAGTTTGTCCAGAAGCTCGGAGAAGCGCTTGCGGTCCTCGGCGCGCTCTATCCCTTCGGGCTTGGTCCCTATGATATTCACCCCGTTATCCTCGAGATCGCGCGCCAGGTTAAGGGGTGTCTGGCCTCCGAACTGCACTATAGCGCCCCAGCATTCCTCGCGACGGTAGATGTGAAGCACGTCCTCCAGCGTCAAAGGCTCGAAATACAGCCTGTCGCTCGTGTCGAAATCGGTGCTTACCGTCTCCGGATTGCTGTTGACCATAATGGTTTCGAAGCCGGCCTCGCGCAGCGCGAAGGATGCGTGCACGCAGCAGTAGTCGAACTCGATGCCCTGCCCGATACGGTTAGGGCCGCCGCCAATGATCATTATCTTCCTGCGCTCACCGTGGCGCGCCTCGTCCGCTTCGCCGTACGTGGAATAGAAGTAGGGTGTGTATGCGGTGAACTCAGCGGCGCAGGTGTCCACGAGGCCGTAGACCGGGAGCAGCCCGGCTTTCTCCCTCGCGGCCCGCACACGGCTCTCGGAATCGTTGAGGAGGAATGCGATCTGGCGGTCTGAATACCCGAACTCCTTTGCCTGCCGGAACAGAGGCAGATCCGTCGCAAGCGCATCCAGTGAGCCGACTACGGCGATTTCATCCTCGTATGCCGCCAGCTCGGCCATCTGCCGCAGGAACCACGGATCCATCTGCGTGAGGGACGCGATCTTTTCGATCGTCCACCCGCTCCTGAACGCGTCGTGGATATGAAAAATCCTGCCTGCCGTGGGCCGGGACAGCAGTTTTTCCCGTTCCTCCGGCGCGCCGGCGTGAAACGCGCCGCTCTCGACCGGCCGGTCCGCGCCGAAGCCAGCCCGTCCGGTCTCAAGCGAGCGGAGCGCCTTCTGCAATGACTGCTTAAAAGTCCTGCCTATGCTCATAGCCTCGCCGACCGACTTCATCTGGGTTCCGAGCGTGTCGTCGGCCGCGGCGAACTTCTCGAAGGCGAAGCGCGGCACCTTCGTCACCACATAGTCAATGGCCGGCTCGAAGCAGGCGGGCGTGTTCCTGGTGATATCGTTGACCAGCTCATCGAGGGTGTAGCCCACGGCCAGCTTTGCTGCAATCCTGGCTATCGGGAAACCGGTCGCTTTCGAAGCAAGCGCGCTGGACCGCGACACGCGCGGATTCATCTCGATGACGATCATCCGTCCGTCCGCCGGATTGATGGCGAACTGCACATTGGAGCCCCCGGTGTCAACGCCGATCTCGCGCATTATCGCGATGGAGGCGTCGCGCATCACCTGGTATTCGCGATCAGTCAGCGTCTGTGCGGGCGCGACCGTTATGCTGTCCCCGGTATGCACGCCCATCGGGTCTATGTTCTCGATCGAACATACGATCACGCAGTTGTCCTTATGGTCCCGCATCACCTCCAGCTCAAATTCCTTCCATCCGATCACGGATTCCTCGATCAGAATTTCCGAGATAGGGCTGTAGTAGAGGCCGCGTGTGGCGATGGCCTCGAACTCGGCGCGGTCGCGCGCGATGCCGCCGCCCATCCCCCCGAGCGTGAAACCGGGTCTGATAATGAGGGGATAAGACCCTATTTCCGCGGCAACACGGGATGCCTCTTCCATCGTGTGTGCCGAATCGCTCCTCGGCAGATTGAGCCCGATCTTAATCATCGCCTTTTTGAACAGTTCTCTGTTCTCCGCCTTCCGGATCACGTCGGCCCGGGCGCCGATCATCTCGACTCCGTAACGCTCCATCGCGCCAGTTTCGCTCAGCTGCATCGCGAGATTCAGCGC
>JAGYMT010000303.1 GCA_018400335.1 Kiritimatiellia bacterium
CACCGGCTGCTTGCAGGGCGGATGAGGAACGCAAGCTCCTAGCCAACTTCGTTGAAAGTGTTCAGTGTTCAGTGTTCAGTGTTCAGGATGGAGAGTCATCGGCATTTCCTGAACACTGAACCCCTGAACACTTTCAATTTACCAACCCAAAAGTGTTACCCTGTTTTGAACCATGCTGGAGAATGAGATGAAGCTTTGTGTTTTGAATCACTTAATCCTGTGTGCGGTTATGCTGCTTTCGTTCCGCGCGGGCGCCGCGCTCCCGCCTGGCTTGGCGCAGGATGAGCCTTTTGCCGTTTCCGCCCTGCTGCTGCCGGGCGATTCCAACGGCCCGGTGCTTGCCGTTTCCGCCGCTATCCGGGAGGGCTATTATCTCTACGCGGACAGGTTCGAGGTCGCTACCGAAGGCGCCGCGGAGCTTGTTCCTGTCAGCGCCGGAAAGACGCAGGTTCTCAAGGACGAATATACTGGCGATGAGTTTGACGTTTTCGCCGCGGGATTCACCAATTTGTACTCCGTCAGGAACATGGAATCGGATGTGTTGTCATTATCGATTTCCTTCCAGGGATGCGAGAAAAAGGTCTGCTTTATGCCGGAATCAAGGCGCTTCGAGCTTCGCGTGGCGGCGGAAATGGATGCCGGCACGAGGGCGGACAGCGGTCTTGAGGAAGCGGAAGGTGAAGGATTTGCGATCATTCCAGAAGGCTTCTCGATCGTCGCAACAGCCTCCGGCTACATGAACACGCGAGAGTTCCTGGCGTTCCTTGATTCAGGGTTGGCCGGCGGCACTGAAGGCGGCGGGCAGGACGGGATGGCGATGAGGTTCGTGACGAACGGGTCATTGTTGTTGACCCTGCTGAGCGTCATTCTCGGCGGGCTCGCCCTGAACCTTACGCCGTGCGTTCTGCCGATGATTCCGATCAACATCGCCATAATAGGGGCAGGCGCGGGCGCCGGCCGCGCCCGCGGGTTCCTCCTTGGCGGACTCTATGGCGCCGGGATAGCAATTGCCTATGGCATTGCGGGTTTGATCGTCGTGATGACGGGCTCTATGTTCGGGGCAATAAACTCCTCACCGTGGTTCAACCTCGGGGTGGCCATCCTCTTCCTCGCGCTTGGTCTTTCGATGTTCGATCTCTTCTCGCTGGATCTTTCCCGTTTCATGGGGCGCGCAGGAGCGGGCGGCAGGAGCGCGGCCGCGGTGCTGGTGATGGGCGCTGTGTCCGCCCTGCTTGCGGGAGCCTGTGTTGCGCCGGTGGTGATCTTTGTTCTTGTTCATTCGGCCGGCCTGTATGCGCAGGGCAGCAATATCGGATTGCTCCTTCCTTTCCTGCTGGGCATTGGAATGGCGCTGCCATGGCCGTTTGCCGGGGCGGGCCTGGCTCTGCTTCCCAAACCGGGCAGGTGGATGGTCAGGGTGAAAGCGGCCTTTGGTGTGCTAATCCTGGCGGCTTCAGCCTATTACTTTTTCACCGGGTCGGCGCTGCTCCTCGGGCAACAGCGCCAGGCCTCCGGGGCTGCCGCAGCAGTGGCCGATCATGATGTCTGGGTGTCTTCTCTCGATCAAGGCTTTGAGCGCTCGCGGGCTGAGGGGAAGCCGATGATCGTGGATTTCTGGGCGAGCTGGTGCAAGACCTGTCTTGCGATGGATGCCACCACCTTCGAGGATGACGCGGTGCGCGAGAGGCTGGGGGATTTCGTGGCCGTCAAGTATCGCGCCGAACAGCCGGAGGATTCTCCGCACAGGGAGGTCCGGGCGGCTTTTGGAGTCATGGGCCTGCCGACTTTTGTCATCCTTCGTCCGCCGGATTGACAGACGGATCACGCGGTGAGCAGTTGCTTAAATTGCTCGTGGATGTGTCCGTTGCTGGCCATGAAGCTCACCTGGAGCCCTTCGGCACGGCGCAGGATTTCCGCCTTCCCGCCGGCCCGCTCAACGATCAGGCCGCCGGCAGCCGCATCCCACAGGAATATCCCTGATTCATGATAGCCGTCCGTTTTGCCGCAGGCGACGTGGCAGATATCCAGCGCTGCGGCTCCCATTATCCTTGGCCGCTGGATCGCCGCGGTGAGGCGCTCAAAAAGGCGCATTGATTGAGAAAGATCGCGGGTTTTCCTGTCAATGCCCGTGGCGACAATAGCATCCTCCAGTCGGCGCGTTCCGGACACTATAATCTTTTTGCCGTTACAGGAAGCATCGCCATCAGCGCGGGCGGTGTACAGCTCATCGAGGACAGGCGCATACACGGCCCCCGCGATGGTCTTTCCGTTGTCAAGCAGGGCGATGGAGCAGCACCAGAGCGGCAGGCCGTGGAAGAAATTCACCGTTCCGTCTATCGGGTCAATTATCCAGACCAGCCCCGAATCCGCGGCGTTCAATACGGCGCTCTCCTCGCCGAGGATAGCGTGATCCGGGAAGCGCGCTCGGATGGCGGCCTCCGCGATGACCTGGCATTCCCGGTCGAGCTTGAGCTTCACGTCATGAGCGGAGGCGAGCAGAATATCTTTGCGGCGGCTGTTATGATCCAGTGCGTGGAGACCCGCCGTGCGCGCCGCGTTCGCCGCGCAGTCGAGGAATTCGTCAAGATTGTTTCTGGAGATTTCAGTGTGTTTCATGGGATGCTTTCACTATGCCGGCAGCATATCAATGGCTTTCAACTTATCCATCAGATCCGCCTTGTCCGCCGCCTTGCTGACAGCCTCATCCGGCGCCACGATCTTCTCCTGAACCAGTCTGGCCAGTTCCTCGTTCAGAAGCCTGTTTCCGCGAGCCTTGCCCATCTGCATCGCGCTCAGAATCTGGTGGAGCTTGCTTTCCCTGATCAGCGTGCAGATGCCGGTGTCGGTCACGAGTATCTCGAGCGCGGCGACCCGGCCCCCGCCGATCCTCTTGCAGAGGGTCATCACCTGAAATTATTGTCGCCGACCTGGGTTGCTTGAGGAGCAATCCGAGTTCACCGATGGTCTCGAAGGGCTTCACGCGCGCGATCTCGACGGACTGCCCGTTCTTCTCGTTCATCACCTTCACTTCGCCGGAGACGATCACGAAGAAAGAGTCGGAAGGATCATCCTGCCGCATCACCATCTCGCCTTGATCATACTGCTGCATGGCAGCATGCCCTGCCAGCGCCTCGAGTTGCGAGTCGTTCAGATCCGCGAAAAGCTCCGCCTGCTTCAACTCGCCGACAACAGCGGACTTCATCTTGTCATCCATAATCAAGTGTTTCATGGCAGACCCTTTTTATTGGG
>JAGYMT010000304.1 GCA_018400335.1 Kiritimatiellia bacterium
TCGATATCCGGCCACGACAGATTCGGTTCCAGCCAACTTGTAGCGCCGTCAAAAATGGGTTCCCCGCCGATCATGGCGGCGGTAATGCCGCCGATGCCCCAATACACACTGGCGCAGGGAACGCTGTCGTCGTCAACCGCATAGAACCGGTCCAGCGAATCGCGCAATTGCGCCACATAGTCCTGGATAGCCGCTTTCAACGTTCGAGGTTTAAGAAAAGCCTCTGCGCCCGTTTCGTGGAGTTTTGCGCAAAGGAAGCGCACAAGCTGCGGACATCGAAGGGCGGGTTCCACATAGAAAAGCAGATCTCCCGGTTGACTGGCCGCGTAAAAGGCGCGGTGCTGATCGATGCGCTTCTGCAGTTGGCTGGAGTGGGGTTTCAGCATCACAATATCTCCTGGTTTATCGCAGGCGCATGGAATTGCCGCACTCCGGGCAATTAAGCACGGCGGCATCGCGAGCCGCAAGGCTAGCGGCGGTCATGCGCTCCCGCATGCCGCTACTTTCGAGAAACGCCGCCCACTGTGGGCACATGCGACGATTCAGCCTACATCCTTCGTTTTCCGCGGTATATTATACCTGTCAATCAGGACGCAGGATCCATCTTTGTCATGATCATCAACATATATTTTCCCATTTGGAAGTATGACTGGAGCGCCGCCCAGCGCTACAGCTTTCTGTATAGCACGGGCAATACCGAATGCGTTTTCATCCCCATTTTCAGGGTTGTTATCGCCAACTACGCCAAATTGGGATGCGTAGACAGCTCCTGTCATATTCCCCTGTGTCAATGCATCACCATTCTGAATATTAATATTAGTATCCATTTATCTATTCCTCTATAAGCCTCTTCTCGGCATCCAAACGCACCGCCTCAGTGAAGCGCCTCGCCACGGGCCTCTTCGCCCGTTCCGTGGCCTTCCAGTGCGCTTGCTTGGGACGATACCCCCTCTTCCCGCTGTTCCTTGCCAACTCCCGGCTGATGGTGCTTGTCATTCGTCCCAGTCGTTTGCCCATCTCCCCTATCTTGGTTTTCGCCGCCTTCATACACGTAGCGGTCGTAGCCGTTCGGTACACCCACCAGCATCTCCTCGCTGAACGCTTCGCCTTGCTCGCGCCAGGGGCTGACGACTCCGGTCGTGTTCGTGGTGTCGTTGTTGTAGAGCAGTTTGAACGGCGCTTTAATTCGCGATGTCATACGGGGTCTTCCACCCCTATTTTTCTTTCCAGGTTTCCAACGCAAAATGGGCAGGTCCCGTGAGTGAGCCGTCCTCGCCGAGTTCAGGTGCGTTCGCGCAAAGCGCGGGCCGCGCGTCACAGGAAAATCGCAGGATGCCGGTGACAGGGTCAAAACCGGCATTCATGGGCGCCTCCGTCGAATGCGTGTCTTGTGCGTATGTCTTCCGCCAGACATCGAAGTTCGTTGACACTTCGGGGCCGGGTCGGTTTTGAAGTCCGAAGAGCACGTCTTTATCTTCCGTGTCAAAGATATTTCCGTCGCTGCGGTTCGTCTCGTTGCGGCCAAGAAAAATGCGCCTAGGACACTGCCGGAACACATTGCCTGCCACCCGGTTGTTATGGCTTCTGATCGTAGCGCCGCCGACCACCCGATCCGGCTGACGATCATTGAGCGAAACCGCGAAACCCTCAACCCGAACAAAAAAATTCCGCGCCACCACGATGCGGTCGGAATCGGCGCACATGGCCGCGCCATTGACGTAGTCCGGCAGCCAGTCGCCACCCCGGCGAATATCCACAAAGACATTATTGTCGATCAGATTGATGTCCCGGCTCGATTCGATAAAGACGGCGCCGAGCGACGTGTCGATGTCGTGGAACAGATTTCCCGTGATACGACAATTTGCATTCAGAAAATCCAGCCAGATTCCATTGGCGCGGTGGATATGGCGAAAACGATTGCGCCGGATCAGAACCCGTCGCGTTCCGTGAAATTTAAGTCCCGCTGATTCGCAAATACCCTCGATGTTGAGACCGCCGATTCGCTCGATGACGTTATCTTCGACCAAGGTTTCATCGACCAATTGGCAGCCTGCAATACCGCACACCCCACAGTCACTGATCGTATTGCCCCGAATAATGTGCCCCCCAAACCGTGATCTGGAACGCTCGGCTTTCCAGTCCTGATTGCCGACATCCAGGCCACAGGCGTTGGCCTCACGGATGCAATTGTTTTCAACGATCCAGTGATGACCGCGGCCGGTGCTGACCAAAGCCCGTTGCGGCACCGGCACTCCGTCCGCGGCTCGTTCGAAAATAAAACCGCTTACACGGATGTATCCCAGTCCATATCCGCGGGGAGCAAAAACCTGCTCACGGGCGGTTATTTCAAACGAAGCCTCGCCAGGTGATGCGTCGCCGGGCAGCCGAAAATGAATCCGATATCCAGGATCCTCAATCCAGAATAGTCCACTTTGATCGCGCAACTCCGCGAAACGGAAGACCTGCCGCAGGGGCTTCCCGTCGACAAATACGGCGCCGCGCCGAAGCAGATATCGTTCAATTTCGTCGGCCTTCGAGTAGTGGACGAATTCGTCATACATATTGCGAGCAAGAAATGGATTGTACCCCGCGAATATTTCGACCGGCAAATCCGCCATCCAAACCGGCGCCCGGCAACGTGGCCAGCCCTCGCTTGGACGGCACTCGGGCGCCCACGGATCACTCCCCGTTACAACAACCCGTTCTCCGGAAGCGGCGGTGTAAGCGACCATGTGTTTTGCATCCGTGCCGCCACGCCGGGGCAAGACGCACTCGCGGTAGACCCCTTCGTGAACCACAACCTTCTCGGCGGGACCTAGCGCCGCGGCCGCGCGCCCGATAGTTTCCCACGGTTGATTCGCCGTTCCCGGATTATTGTCTGAAGCCCGCGGATGGCGTTGTGAGACATGGTATATCTGCCGATACTCCGTGCGATCATCCCAAAAGGGAAATAGGGCGCCGTCGGGAAGGCGTACGACCTCTGGACGCTTGCTGTCGTTCGGGATCGTTTGCTTACTCATGGTCGTGCCGTCGATTCGCTTGTGCGTATTCATTTCCATGGCTCAATACACCAGTTTTCGAAAGTTCCTTACCCTGTGAAACGTGATCAGGTTTCCGTGATGGGCCGTCTTGGACCGCTCGTCGCCGGATCGGCTCAAGATCGCCAGGTCATCGCCGTCTATCACCATTGAGGCGTAATGCCGCGAGGCCTTTTCAACCGGTCCTACGGCCACCAGGCCGG
>JAGYMT010000305.1 GCA_018400335.1 Kiritimatiellia bacterium
CCCGGAATGGGGATTGGGCCGAATTCCGGCACGATTCATAAGACACCGCAATATGGTAACAGTTTGCCTATGTCATTCCGAGCGAAGTCGAGGAATCCAGCAATTCTAATTTTGGCCTCCGTCAATAATCACGGCGTGCTCGGAGAGCCCGCCCTACCCGGCAAAATGCCGTATAATGGCCGTAATAACGGTAGGGCGGGCTCTCCGAGCACGCCGCCATCAATAGCAAGAGGCCATACTGCGAATTTCTGTTTGCCGGCCGCACAAAGGAGTTGGAGAAACATTATGAAATCATCACCGGAATATCAGCCGCTCTTTCTTGGACTCGATTCGAGCACGCAGGGTTTAAAGGCAACGATAGTGGACGGGGACAACCGCGTGGTTTTCGAGGCGGGAGTGAATTTTGATTCCGATCTGCCCGAGTTCAAGACCAGAGGCGGAGCGCATCAGCATGAAGACGGGCTCACGGTCACATCTCCTCCGATAATGTGGGTCGCCGCCCTTGACCTGCTCCTGACGCGGATGCGCGACAAAGCCGTCCGGCTTGACGCGATCGCCGCCATTTCCGGTTCCGGCCAGCAGCATGGAAGCGTGTACCTCCGCCCGGGCACGGCTGACAAGCTCGCCTCGCTCGATCCGAGGCTTGCGCTGCGCGGGCAACTGGGCGGAATATTCGCCATCGAAGAATCGCCGATATGGATGGACTCCAGCACCACGAAGCAGTGCCGCGAGAGGGACGCGGCGATCGGCGGAGCGCAGGCAATGGCCGAGCTGACCGGATCCCGCTCCTACGAAAGA
Organism: Kiritimatiellia bacterium; assembly: GCA_018400335.1. The sequence goes on from JAGYMT010000305.1 coordinate 799, forward strand.
TTTACCGGGAATCAGGTGGCCAGAATCGCGCAGGAACGCCCGGATGCCTACCGCGCCACCGAGCGCATTGCGCTGGTCAGTTCCTTCATGGCCTCGCTCATGATCGGCGGCTATGCGCCGATTGAGCCGGGGGACGGGGCCGGGATGAACCTGATGGACATACGGTCAAAACGCTGGGACGCGCGTGCCCTGGCGTGCACCGCCCCCGACCTCGAGGCAAAGCTCGGCGCGATAGTCCCGTCCCATTCCGTCATCGGCATGGTCAGTCGTTATCATGTTGAACGGTATGGATTCTCGAAGGATTGCGTCGTCATTGCCTTTTCCGGCGACAACCCGAACAGCCTGGCCGCGCTGCGCCTCGAGAACTCCGGCGAAATAGCCGTGAGCCTCGGAACCAGTGACACGCTTTTCGGAGCCCTGTCCGAGCCCAGGCCGTCGGCCTCCGAGGGTCATATATTCGGCAACCCGATAAATCCGGACGGCTACATGGCGCTGATGTGCATCAAGAACGGATCCCTCACGCGTGAAGCGGTGCGTGATGATTCGGCCGGCGGCGCCTGGGCGGAATTTGAAAATGCCCTCAAGCGCACGAGTCCGGGCAACGGCGGGAGGATCGGCTTCTATTTCAGGGAGCCGGAAATCACTCCGCCCGTTCTCTCCCCGGGCATTCACAGGTTCGGACCCGGCGGTGAGACTGCTGTCTTCACCGGGGACGAAAATATCCGGGCGGTCGTCGAAGGGCAGTTCCTGTCAATGCGGCTCCACGGGGCCAACATAGGACTCACGCCCCGAACCGTGCTGGCCACCGGCGGCGCCTCGGTGAACAGGAGTCTTTTACAAGTCATGGCGGATTGCTTCGGAACGCCCGTCCATACATGCTCGCAGGCTAATTCCGCATCGCTTGGCGCCGCGCTTCGCGCGCTTCACGGCTGGCGCTGCAGGCAGGCGGGACGGTTCATCAGCTTCTCGGAATCGGTCAGGCTCGCGGAGCCTTTCGTCACGGCCGCATCGCCGGACGAGAAGGCGCACGAGGTCTACACGAAGATGCTGCCGCGATACGCGGAACTCGAACGTCGCGTCACGGGATGATCACGGCGGTGATGTTATCCGAAGCGAAGTGGGGATTGAGCGCGCCCGTCTCCGGATCCACCAGTTTTCGCAGGTACGCCTCGATCTCGCGCTCGTATTCGGCCTCGCGCTCGAACTCCGCCAGGAACTGACGTATGGTCGCCAGTCCCGACGCGCCGGACTCCGCCTCCTTTACGTCATCAAAGCGCATGTCAACCCCCGCCGCCACAAAACGGCGCAGCACGGGGATAAGGCCCTCATACTTCGCCGCGTGCCCGGGCACGTAGTCCTCCAGTTGATCACCCAGCGAATTCTTGAAGGCAAGGAGCTTTTCTTCATCCGTCTCGGAAGGATCCATAAGTTGGTGGCCCTTGAGACACTCGAGCATCACCATCCCGACGCTGAACAGATCGGACTGCACCAGGCCCGGCTCGCGGCGGTGGATTTCCGGCGCCATGTACAGCGGGCTGCCCAGCAGGATATTCACCTGCTCCCCTATCCTCGCGGCCCTGCCGAAGTCAACCAGCTTGATATCGCCCTGAACGTCAATCATGATATTCGTGGGCTTGACGTCACCATGGACAAACCGGTTATCGTGCAGGGCCGTGAGCCCGCGGAGAACGTTGCGGACTATGTGCAATGCGGCGCCGGTGTGCAAGGCGAGCCTGTCGCCCTCGGGCCGGAAGAGAACCTTTGTGAAATGCTCCCACTCGGCATCCGTGCTGCGCGCCCGTGCTATCTGGAGGTGCCTGCTGTCGAGAAAGAACCGGAGATCAACCCCGTCAATCGCCTGCATGTGGGTGTACCCGATTCCCGAGCACTCCTCGTAGAAATCCGTGGTAACGATGTTGTTGTTGTTGATGGGCTGCATCACGGACACCTGCCGGGCAATGCGCCCCATATCGGTCCAGTAGGCAGCCCGGCTCGAATAGATGCCGGGGTCAAACAGCTTGATAGCGTGATGGGTGAAGCAGCCGCGCGCGCCCTGCCTCGTGACCAGGAACACGATTCCCTGTCTGCCGTGGCCCAGCTCCTTTATGAACTGATAGGCCACCGGATAGGATATCGCGCGGTTCCTCAAAATTCCGCGATAATCCTTCACCAGTTCAGCAAGCTCCTGCTCTACAGGACCATCTGCCTTCAGCAATGAGGTCGTGCGCTGCGAGATCACATCCGTGCCATCCGACGAGAGCACGATCGTCTCGGTATCCTCGGTATCTTCAAGTTTCTGCGTATCCGCCATACCTGCCTCTCCTGACTTATTGCAGCATTATAGCCCGCTCCCGGCCGGCGGCAAGCTGAAACGCTGAAATCGCAGCAATTGTAATTATGGCCGCTCCCCCGCGACCCCGCGCTGCGC
>JAGYMT010000306.1 GCA_018400335.1 Kiritimatiellia bacterium
TCGTCGTCGTCTTCATTTGAGACGGCTCGCCCGGAGGGCTTCGCCCTACCAAACCTTTTCGAGCAGGGTCTTTTCAGGGTGAATCAACGCCCGCCCATGATCTTGTAGCAGCCGGCAACGGCATCCGTGTCCCGCTCGCCAAGGTATAGCGCTATCGCAGCATCGTAATCCGCGGTGTGTGCGAAAGCTTTCCGCGCAAGCTCGAACCTGGTGCGCAGGGAGATCGAGCCCCCCGATTTTTCGAGCTCGGACAGGATCGCGGGATAGTCGGACGGGTTCGTGACGGATGCCACGCGAAGAAAATTCTTCGCTGCGGCGCGCACCATGCACGGCCCCCCTATGTCAATGTTCGCCCTCGCCTTTTCCACGGTGGCGTCCGGGGCCGAAACGGTTTGTTTGAACGGGTAAAGGTTCACAACCACCATGTCAATCTTGACCGCGTTCGTACGCTCAAGGTCGCTCACATGCGCCCGGTTGTAGGTCTCGCTGAGGAGGCCGAGGTATATCTTGAAGTCGAGCGTTTTGACGAGTCCGCCCTGCATTTCCGGCTGGCCGGTGTAGTCCGACACCTGGATGAGATGCCCGGAAGCAGCGTCTTTGTCCAGCATGTCGGCAATTGCCTGGTGCGTCCCTCCCGTGGAGTAGATTTTCAGGCCGGGATTGATTGTCAGAAGCCCCGGAACAAGCAGGCTGAGATCCTTCTTGTCTGAAACGCTGATCAGCACGTTCTCGATCTTGACCTCGTCATCAATTTGCTCGACTATATTGACGGCCATGTTATCCTCTCCTTCACTTATATGTGATTTGTTTGCGCGGCAATATACCCGGGTGCCGGGAATAAGTCACGCACTAAAAGCATCCCCGTCCCCATGGGACGACAGTGGAGGTAAATAATTAGTGCCAGTACATGCCGACAGCAGAACCGTTGCCATCGTTGGGCGCCCCAATGTCGGGAAGTCTTCGATTTTCAACAGGCTCGGGAGGCGTCTTTCCATAGTTCATTCAGAGAGAGGTGTCACCCGGGACAGCGTGATCCAGGAGGTTGAGTGGGACGGACAGCTGTTCAATCTTATTGATACCGGCGGACTGGGCAGGCTGGATGAGATCGAGGGCGGCGGGTTCGCTGCGTCGCTGGAGGATTTGGTGCGGAGACAGATCGAGTTTGCTATTGCCGATGCGTGCGCGATAATCTTCGTGGTTGATGCCGTCTCCGGCGTAATACCGCAGGACGAGGAGGTTGCCGCCTTCCTTCGCAAGAGCGGCAAGCCGGTGTTCGTCGCGGCTAACAAGGCCGATAATTCCGAGCGCGAGTCGAACGCCTTCGACTTCGAACGTTTTGCTTTCCCGGTATTCCCCGTTTCGGCGCTGCACTACAGCGGGTTTGATCCTTTGATGGATTCCGTGATCCGCCATCTGCCGGAACATGACTCAAAGGAGGATGCCGCCGAGCCTCTCAGGGTGTCCATAGTGGGACGCCCGAACGTCGGTAAGTCGTCATTCATCAATCGCCTGCTCGGGTTCGAGCGAGTGATAGTGTCCGAGCTGCCCGGCACCACGCGCGACAGCATTGACACCCCGTTCAGGCTGGGAGAGGGGGAGTCAGCCCGTTATTATGTGCTCACGGACACCGCCGGCATGCGAAGCAGGCGGAAAGTCAACGCTGCGGTCGAGAACTTCAGCTTGCGAAGCGCCGAGAAAAGCATCCGGAACGCCGATGTTGTCGGACTGGTCCTGGACGCCCGGGACGGGCCGATGGTCCAGGATAAGAAGATCGCATCGCTCATCTTCGAACACAGGAAAGGGTGCGTGATACTCGTCAATAAGTGGGATCTGGCCATGGAGGTTGGCGAGAAAAGATACCTCGAAGCGCTTCGCCGCGCCCTGCCGTTTCTGGACTTCGTTCCAGTCGTCTTTATATCGGCCAAAACCGGCATAAATACCGGGCGGGCCGTCTCGACCATTGATTCCGTCGCGGCCTCAACGCGGGCCGCATTCAGCACTGGCCCCCTTAACCGCGTCATCAAGCAGGCATGCGACGCCAAGTCGCCGCCGCTTATTGCGGGCAGGCGTACGAAGATCTATTACGCCACGCAGGTGGGGACGCATCCACCGGCCGTGGCGCTGTTCGTGAATTCAGGTGCAACAATATCTCCCCAATACGAGAGCTATCTTGCAAGAGTGATTCGCCGGGAATTCAAGCTCAGCGGCTGTCCCGTGGTGTTCAAAATGAGGCCAAAAACGGCCCGGCAGACTTGAACCCCGACACCTTCCCAGCGCTTCTGCGATAAGTCCCGCCAAGAATCAATTTCCCGCCCGCAATGATGCAGATTGAGCCCGAAAAAAAGATTTTATTTTTTTTCTTGCATATACCACGGATAGTGGTATTGATGAATCCGGAAGTTGAATTGTGCCACATCTTGTATGGTCACTCCGGCTGTAAATAGTGTAATTCTCGTGTTTGGTTATATTTAGGAGATCACATCATGTTGAACGTTGCGGAACAGGCGGCGCCGGCGGCGCCCAATGCCGAGGTTGAAATGCAGGATCCCTTCAGCGCGGATGGCGGGACGGAGTCGACTGAACAGGTTTCAGCTCCGGATCCCAAGCCCGCGGATGGCGTCAAGGGCCTGAAGGTTGACAGATTTTTCACTAAGCAGGGCGTTTCCCCGTTCGACGGGGTGGAGTGGGAGCGCCGCGCCGCTTCGATCAAGAACGATAAGGGCGAGTTCATATTCGAGGAAGACGACGTCGAGATTCCCAAGTCGTGGTCAATGCTGGCCACGAACGTCGTGGCCTCTAAATATTTCTACGGATCCAAAGAGACCAGCGTTCGCGAGAAATCGGTGCGCGAGCTTGTTCATCGCGTCGCCCGGACCATTGCCGATTGGGGGCTGGCGGACGGCTATTTCGAATCCGCCGAGGATGCCGACGCTTTCTACGATGAACTTTGCTTCATCTGCCTCAACCAGTACGCTGCGTTCAACAGCCCCGTGTGGTTTAATGTGGGACTCAGCAACGTGTACGGCTTGACCTCCCCGAACCGCGCCAGCTTCTTCTGGAACCCGGAGGCGGATAAGGTCACACGCTCGCCCGACTCCTATAAGCATCCGCAGTCTTCAGCGTGCTTCATCCAGTCCGTCGAGGACACGATGGAGGACATCATGAGGCTCGTGTCTTCCGAGGCGATGCTCTTCAAGTACGGATCGGGGACGGGAACGGATTTAA
>JAGYMT010000307.1 GCA_018400335.1 Kiritimatiellia bacterium
ACAAAGTGCAGTTTTTGGGGCGCCTGCCCATTGACGAGCTGGCGCAACTGCTGGGCAGCCTGTCCAGGGAGAATAATCTCGGGCTCCGGCTGAAGGCCGGGCAACTGGAAGCCCGGCTCACCGGCATAAATCCCCTTGCAGTTCTCAACAGGGGGTATAGCATTACAACCAGGCTCAATGGTGAAATTCTCACGCGGGCCGACCAGACGCAAAAGGGCGAGCGGCTGCTCACCCAACTGTCCGACGGGAAACTGGAATCGGAGGTCACGGAAACACAATGACTGCAAAGAAAACAGAATCACCAAATTTTGAAAAGTCGATCGAACGGCTCGAAACCATCGTGGAAGAGATGGAGGCCGGCTCGTTGGAGCTCGATAAGATGATGACGCGCTTTGAGGAAGGAATGGGGCTTGTGAAGTTCTGCACCGCAAAGCTCAACGAGGTTGAAAAGAAGATTGAAATCCTGGTGAAGAAAGGCGACCATACGGTCGCCGAGCCCTTCGATCAACCGGAAGAGGGTGAAATGCAAGAGAACTTATAACCCGATCCACAAAAGGGTGTCAAGAAACACACAGGGAAAAGACAGGAAAATTATAGCCACAAAACCTGTCCCGCAAGGCGGGAAGTCACAAAGCGCCGTCGCCTGAAGGCTATGGCGGCTCAAGAAAGTCACAAAACCCGTCCCGCAAGGCGGGAAGGTTCGGAAATCCGCTGTCTTGCAGCTAATAATGGCTTTAGTTAGCAATATGTGGATTTGGAGTTAGTTGCGAAAGCTCGCGCGAGAACAGGACAGGCGTTGTAGGCCACAATTTTTCACCACGCCTGCCCGCCTCCGCCACACCTGTCCGCCCGTGGCGGAGGCTGACAGGTGTGGAGGGGGCGGATCTTCGATATGGTGGCGCAGGCGGTCCGGACGCCAGGATAAAAGCCTGGCTGACATGGTGGTGCGAGTATGAAAGCAGAAGATGCGCGAAGCGCTTTGGAGTGCGGCGGCTCGACGCCGCTTTCACTTTGTGTGCGGCAGCATGCGACAAAAAGCGGCGTCGAGCCGCCGCACTCCAAAGCGCTTCGCGCATCTTTTTCTTTTTGCTATTTATCGTGGTTTTTAAACAGTGACGTTCTACAGGCCAGAGCCTTCAAACGCGGCGTTCGCCTGGTTGCTCTTCAGACGCTCACCGACGTAGTGTTCGTGAAGGGCATTGAGCAGGTCGTCCAGTCCGCCCTCCATTACTCGTTCCAGGTTGTGCGAGCTGAATCCTATGCGGTGATCGGTCATTCGGTTCTGGGGGAAGTTGTACGTTCGGATTCTTTCGCTTCGCTCGCCGGTCCCGATCTGGGCGCGGCGGTTGTCGCCCATCTCCTCCACCGCCTGTTTCTGCTGCGAATCGAGCAGCCTGGACCTGAGCAGGCGCATGGCTGTGGCGCGGTTCTTGTGCTGGGAGCGCTCTTCCTGGCATGCGACGACTATGCCGGAAGGAAGATGGGTCAGGCGTACGGCGGAATCGGTCTTATTCACGTGCTGGCCGCCCGCGCCCGACGCGCGGTAGACGTCAACCCTCAGGTCCTCGGGCTTGATCTCGATGTCATCGGTGGGCTCCGCTTCCGGCAGCACGGCAACTGTTGCCGTGGACGTGTGAATCCGGCCCGAGGCCTCGGTCACTGGGATGCGCTGGACCCTGTGCGTGCCGCCCTCGTATTGGAGAGTTCTGTATGCATTCTCGCCATGAACGGAAAACACCACTTCCTTAAAGCCGCCCGCTTCGGACGGGCGCGCGTCTATCATCTCCGTCTTCCATCCGCGGGTCTCGGCGTAACGCGTGTACATTCGTGCCAGATCCCCGGCGAAAAGCGAGGCCTCCATGCCCCCCGTGCCCGCGCGGATTTCCATGATTATATTCCTGCTGTCGTTGGGGTCGGGCGGCAGGAGGTCAAGCATCAAGTCCCGCTCGGCCTCGGGCAGTTTCTCACGAATCACTGCCAGCTCCTCTTCCGCCAGGAGTTTCAGATCGGGATCCGCGTCACTTGCCGCCATCAGCGCCTCATGCCCGGCGGCATCCTTGCGGAGCTTGAGCAGCAGGACAGCCTTGTCGCAAAGCTTTTTCACCCGTGCGTGCTCTCGCAGAAGCGAGCGGAACTTCGCCTGGTCGGAAGCGATGGAAGGGTCGGACAGCATGGCTTCCTTCTCCGCAAGCCTTGCTGATAATTTATCAAGAAATGGCTGGTCAATCATGTTGTGCCTTCAATAGCATCCCATGGAATATTGGAATGATGGAATGATGGAATATTGGAATATTGGAATGATGGAATGATGGAATATTGGAATATTGAGCGGAACAATAGCAGAATGCCGCGAGGAGTTCAACATCCGCGTTCTTCGTCCATTTCACAAGCGGGCGCACGTTGACTACATAGGGTTTGTTGCTGCGCGCTTTTTTGGAGTGCGGCGGCTTGCCGCGAAAGGCGGAAGCGTCCTACGCGCATGGTCCCGCCGCGAGTCGCTCGCAGCCGTCATGATATTTTTTCCCATGGCTCCACCTCGCCCGCTATGGTTCTGAACATGGGGTGGGGGCGGGGCGTTCCCGCGTGCGCAAGCCTTGCGCACGCGCCCGAATCGCGGATTTTGAGCTTGGCTTTGAGATGCTTCCATTCGTAAAGAAGCTGACCGTTTGTGACGGCGATCCTTTCGCATGAGCGATCCGGTCCAAGCTTGCCGGCGTCGAAGCGGTATCCTCGCGCTTGCGATTCCGCGAGGACGGCGCGCAGGTAGCGGTTGATGGCGGCGACGGGCCTCTTGCATTTCCTGAACCGCAGCAACTGGGGATGGTGTCTGTATCCGCTGGTGCGCCCGCGCAGGACCGCGCGCGCGAGGAGCGCCTCACGCCAGAGCGCGACAAGGCCCTTCGCGTCAAGGTAACAGGGATGAAGACTCCACAAGCGCACCGTTGTTCCCAGCCAACTTCGTTGAAAGTGTTCAGTGTTCAGTGTTCAGTGTTTCCTCCACGGGCGGACCTGCGGCAGGACAGAGAGTCTTCAGCATTTCCTGAACGGTGCCAAGGGTCCGCCTGCGGCGGAAACCCCTGAACACTGAACACTTTCAGCGAAGCTGGCTAGCTTTTGGACCAGTCGCCCCGGATTGTGCGGAAGCCGGCCATCTTGGGGTTGTCGGTCACATAGGTGGTGTCGTCCCAATCCAGCAGTTGATGGGAAACGGCCGGCAGGTAG
>JAGYMT010000308.1 GCA_018400335.1 Kiritimatiellia bacterium
GCGCAACGAACCGTTTTCTTGCTTTTCATAGCGTTATTTCGACAATAAGGCACTAAAGCGGGCAGGCTGTGGAGACGGCCGTCCCGGCCGTTTAGCAGAACGGCGGAGACCGCCGTGTCCATTTAGCCTGGCGTGCCAGGCGTAGTTGCGTCGCGAATAGGACGGGGAGCCCCGCTTCGTCCCGACTCTTTGAGTCCGGGACTACACCGGGCAGGCTTCGTTCTTGCTTTATCACCCACAGTCTTCCTGGGAAACAGAAGTCTGGATTACCGAAGATGCCGACCACGTTGTTCACTTCAACGGCGATCGGTTCCTCGGCCCTTATCCCGACACCGTCTTCCCCTGAAACCTCAACGCGGTTCACTGACCGACTGGCACTCTCAGAACCTTACCGCTGCAGCTCTTCTCGGCGGAGGCGTATGAACGCGTACTCTACGCCTTCCGAAGATTTTTGAACAGTTGCACTTGCACAAGCATATTAGCATATGTCAATATAGTCGCAATGAATGACCCAGTCCAGCTTGCTCGAATACTGAAGGTGCTGTCCGTGCCCGCGCGCGTGCGCATTGTCCAGCTTCTCAAGGGCCGGGCGTTGTGCGTCAACGCCCTCACCGCGCGGCTGGGCATTACCCAAAGCGCCGTATCGCAGCATTTGCGGATCATGCGCGACGCCGGGCTCGTTGTGGACGAGAAGCGCGGGTACTTTGTGCATTACCGTTTGAATGAAGAAGCTCTTGTCGGGTGGCAAGGGCATGTAGCAAACCTGCTGAACCCGAAGAGAGTGGAATAGTGGAATACTGGAATAGCGGAAAAATGGATTGTTGGAGCATAGGAACGTTGAAGTATTGGAATGATGGAATACAGGAATGTTGGAAATCAGCAAAGCTTCAACTATTCCAGTCTTCCTCTATTCCATTCCTCCACGACAGGTTGCGAGCGCTCCGAGCGGCTCAAAGGACAACCGGGCGAGTGTTCGCGGGAACAGATTGTGTGACGAAGGCTCGTCAGACGGGCGGGACGGGGGTGGCGCGCAAGGTGTTCACAGCATGAAAGAGGTAGATGAAAACCGACCGGCGGATATCGGGAGTGGTTCGATTCGTCGACGTACTTTTCTGCGTGATGTCCTGATCTGTTCGCTCGGCGCGTACGGCGGTCCGGAAGCGCATATGGGCGTCTTCGTGGATCAGATGGTCACGAAGAAACGTTATCTAACCGAAGACGAGCTGGTCGAGCTAATGGCGCTGTGCAGCATCCTTCCGGGGCCGACCAGCACCCAGACGATCGTGTCGATCGGCTATAAGACCGGCGGCCCCCTGCTGGCCTTGTTGACGATGCTGGTCTGGGCGCTGCCGGTGCTCGTGGCCATGACGCTGCTATCATTTCTCTATCAAGGGCTGGCGACGTGGAACGTATCGACGGAGGTGTTGCGATTCATCGGGCCGATGGCCGTGGGGTTCATTGTCGTGGCCGCTTTCCGCATCGGCCGCAAGGTGGTCCGTGACGTGCCCACAGGCCTGCTCCTTGCGGGGGGCGCGTTGACAACCTACTGGATCCGGGCACCCTGGATTTTCCCGGTAGTGCTGCTGGCGGGCGGCGCCGTCGCCATGGGGCTGTTCCGCGAACCGGGTATGTGGAACCGCCCCCGACTCCTTCCTCCGTGGCGCTATCTGGGGCTCTTTGCATCGTTCGCACTCGGGCTACTGGCTCTATCCTACTTCGTGTATCCGGTGTGGGAGCAGCTCAAGGCCATTCGCGCGATTCGCATCGCGCTGCGCGGCATCAACGCCGTGGCGGGCGGGCTGATTGCCATTGCCGCCGTGATCCTGATGCAGGCGAGCGGGTTCCGTGCCGAGAATCTTGTTGTGACGGCGCTCTCGATCGCGCTTCTGGCGTCGCGCATGGTTCCCGCGCCTTTAATTGTTGTGGGTGCGCTGGCGGCAGGATTTATGAAATGAGATGATCGCCGGGGCGCCGGTCGGTGCTCATGCTTCCGTTTGAGAAAAGCTACGGATGCGATTGTTGGCTTCCGGCGGGGGTTTTTGTCTGTACATCCGTTCATACAAAAGGAGGGACTGTCTTTTGGAAAGAACCGATGAATATCTCATGCTGGCCGTTGCAGGGGGCGACGTGGACGCCTTTGGCGAACTGGTGCGCCGGCATCAACGGGCTGCCTGGAATGTGGCCTGGCGGATGCTTCACGACCCGGCTGAGGCGGAAGACGCTGCCCAGGACGCCTTTCTGAAGATCTTTGACGCCGCTCCCCGCTACCGCCCCACGGCGTCCTTTCGCACGTATCTCTACCGCGTCATCAGTCGTCTGTGTCTGGACCGTCTGCGAAAAATGCATCCGGTTTACACGGATCGCCTTCCTCCTGCGTTTTCCAGGGAGCCCGCCCCCCCTGAACAGATCATGCAACGGGAGAGCGCCGCCGATGTGCGGCGAGCATTGGATACGCTTTCCCCACGTCAGCGCATGGCGCTGGTTCTGCGGCATTTCGAGGAATTGAGCTACAAGGAAATCGCGGAAGCCATGGAAACTTCCGTCAAGTCGGTCGAACGCCTCCTGTCGAGGGGGCGCGAGGCGCTTGCAGAGGCATTGAACGACAAACGAGGCAAGTGAAGAGAGAGGAAGCAGCGGGGGTTTTTCACGAATCGCCCGTTTGTACAGGTGAAAGGCAATTGAAATGAACTGTCGAAACACGAGAGCACAATTGAGCCGGTACCTGGACGGTGAGATGTCCGTCACGGAGCGAGGACGCATTGAAAACCATGTCAATGCGTGCGAACTGTGCCGCAACGCGCTTGAGCGCTTGCAGTGCGTATCGGAAGCATTGTCACGGTTACCGGCCGCACCGGAAGTGCCGCAGGGATTCGCCGAACAACTCCGCGGTCTGGCTGCCCAGCGAGTGCCGGTGCAACCTTCGATCGTGTCATTCCGTGATCTGCTGATGCCCCCAATGCGCTTTGCCGCGGCGGCCGTGCTGATGCTGGGGCTTGGTCTTGGCGCTGTGCTGAGTCTCGACCTCAACAGGGCGGGCGGAACGCCAGAGAGTCAGACGGCCACGGACCCGGCGGCTGTCTATCAACTGGATGTGCTTTCCGATGCGCCGGGAGGCTCCCTGGCCGACGCGTACCTTGCGCTGGCATCGGGCTCCAATAAAGGAGGTAAGTAACGATGCGCAAGAAAATCGGGATTCTTCTGATCGTGCTGTCGGTGGGTTTG
>JAGYMT010000309.1 GCA_018400335.1 Kiritimatiellia bacterium
CGACATTCATGGTTATGAATATCCTTGGTGTATGAAGATTCATGTTGACGCCCTGCCTCCGGAAGGCAACCAGTTTCCTTCAGAAGTGTGCGATACTATCGCTCAGTCATGGTTCTGGCATGCCTCGGATAATGAAACGAACATCAAAACCGCTGAAAGCATCGCTGCAATGGTGAAATTGTGCAACAGCCGCCGCGCCAATTACCTGCTGAATGTGGCGCCGGACAGATCGGGATTGATTCCGGCCTATGCCTTTGAACGGTTGAAAAAGGCGGGAGAGCTGGTTGGAAATGATGCTGTATAAACGGAAAGGACGGGTATGAAGACAATTTATCTCTGCGGACCCATAATGGATGAGCACGAGGGCGCGGCGCGGATCTGGCGGAAATCAGCGGCGCGGCAGCTGGAAAAATCCTTCCGACTGCTCGACCCCATGCGGCGCAACTTCAAGGACCGTGAGGTTGACAGTGCCAACGAGATCGTGGAGTTCGACCTGCAGGACATCCGGAACGCCGATATCATCCTGGTGAACTACAATAAGGCGTCAATCGGCACCGCAATGGAAGTCTTCTACGCGGCAAACAACCTTGGCAAGTTCGTGGTGGCCTTTTCGCCGTTCGATTTCCAGAACTGTAGCCCGTGGATGGTCCGCTACTGCACAAAGATACTGTCGTCGCTGGAACAGGCGATCAAATACATTAATACGCATTTCATATGATCAACCGAACACAGCGCCGGTCCCCGCACTCGTGACCTGCGCGGCGTAGCGCTTCAGGTAGCCGGTGAGCGGCCGCGGCGAATAGGGCGGCAGCACGCGGCGCCTCTGCTCCAACTCATCCTCGGACAGCTTCACCTCGATTAGGTGATTGGGGATATCAATGACGATCACATCGCCCTGTTCGAGCAGGGCGATCGTTCCGCCGGCGGCGGCTTCCGGAGAGACGTGTCCGATGCAGGCGCCGCGCGTGCCGCCGGAGAAGCGTCCGTCGGTGATGAGCGCCACCTGTTCACCGAGGCCCTGTCCCATGATGTAGGAAGTGGGCGCGAGCATCTCCTGCATTCCGGGCCCGCCCCGCGGCCCCTCGTAGCGGATCACGACCACGCTGCCGGGTTTCACCATCTTGTTTAGAATACCCTCGCATGCCTCCTCCTGCGAGTTGAAGATCACGGCAGTGCCCTCGAACTTGAGCATGTTCTGCGCAACGCCGGCGGCCTTCACAACCGCGCCGTCGGGGGCGAGATTCCCGCGAAGTATAGCGAGCCCGCCCTCCTTCGAGTAGGGATTGTCCAGTCTGCGTATGACTGTGTCGTCCTTTATCTCCGAGCGCGCGACGGAGCGTCCGATCGTCTTTCCGGAAACCGTCATCGCGTCCGAATGTATCAGCCCCTTTATCCTGCTGATCTCGCGGATTATGGCGCTCACCCCGCCGGCGCGGTCAACGTCCTCCATGTGGAACTTGCTGGAGGGAGACACCTTGCATATATTGGGGCAGCGCTTGGAGATATCGTTGATCCTTTCGAGGTCATAATCAATGCCGGCCTCTTGTGCTATGGCCAGGGCGTGTAAAACAGTGTTGGTGCTGCCGCCCATCGCCATATCCGTTGCGAAGGCGTTGTCCAGCGCATCGCGCGTGACTATGTCGCGCGGAAGCGGTCCGCCCTTGATCGCCATCTCGACGATGCGCTTCGCCGCCTTGCCGTAGAGTTTCTTCCTGGCCGGATCAATGGCGAGAATCGTGCCGTTGCCCGGCAGCGCAATGCCAAGCGCCTCGCAGAGGCAGTTCATGGAATTGGCGGTGAACATGCCGGAGCACGAGCCGCAGCCGGGACAGCCGTTAGCCTCCATAACCGCGAGCTCATCCTCGCTGATGCGGCCGGCGCCGCGCGCCGAGACGCCCTCGAACACGCTTATCAGGTCTAGCGCCCGCCCGTCGGGCGCCTTTCCGGCTGCCATGGGTCCGCCGCTGACCATGATGACGGGAATGTTCACGCGCAGAGCGCCCATCAGCATGCCCGGCACTATCTTGTCGCAATTCATCACGCAGATCAGCGCGTCAAAGCAGTGAGCGCGGACCATGGACTCGACGGAGTCCGCTATCAGCTCGCGGCTGGGCAGGGAATACTTCATGCCCTCGTGGCCCATGGCTATGCCGTCGCAGATGCCGATCGTATTGAACTCGAAGGGCACGCCGCCCGCCGCCCTGATCTTGCGCGAGATCAGTCGGCCCACGGCGTTGAGGTGCACGTGGCCGGGGATTATCTCGTTGAACGAGTTGCATATCCCGATAAAAGGTTTTTCAAAATCATCCGGTTTCACGCCCGTCGCCCTGAACAAACTCCTGTGCGGCGCCCGCTCCAGGCCTTTCTTCACCTTGTCGCTGTTCATCTGATGCATCCTTTCTTGCGCGGGACTTCCCGCGGGTATTGCGTTCAAACGGGATAACTGTTCACGCGTAAAGTTAATAATGAATAACATAAGCATCCGGGGCTGCGGAGTCAAGGGCGTATGGAGCGATGGGTTGGATAAGTTCCCTATCGCCTTGGGTGTTTATTTCAGGCGCTTAAGGAGCGATGCCGCCCGCTCTTGAATGATGCCAGCCACGCGTTCCGCCATGGCCGGATCGTTGGCAGCACCCAGAATGTCCTTATTCCGCAGCCCATCCATGCACTTGCCGCAAAGATCCACGGCTTGATGATGTGCGTGCTCGGTGTGTTGCCGAGGGGCAGCGCGATGGCGGCGTTCCGAATCAGGACCGGCAACTTCGACTGCGATCCGGCCAGCGAAAGCCGCATTCCTTCGCGTCCCGCCATCAGCGGGCGGCGGGGCAATTCCGCGACGATGTCCTCCAACTCCCGCTCGCTCAGTTCGCGAACATGTGTCTCGCCCATGGTCGGAGCAGGCGCGGCTTCCGGCAGTGCCACGTCCCGAATTAACAGGCGAGCTTTTTGGGATGAAATCCCGCAGTAAGTGATTCCGGGCTTCCGCGATACAGTCTACCCCGCTCTCTCTTGTCGATGCAGCGATCCCGCATACCTCGTTGAAATGAAAAGACCCCGTATACCCCGCCCCATTGATTGTGTTATGTTCTTGTTTCGACGATGGAAAAATGGGAGGATGCCCCCTTTGAATGCAAGAGAACTTATAAGCAGCCCTTGAAAAGGGGTGTCAAGCAAAAAACAGGGAAAAGACAGGAGCATTATAGCCACAAAG
>JAGYMT010000031.1 GCA_018400335.1 Kiritimatiellia bacterium
GGCCTGAATACTGAAAATACTGAACACTGAACGCTGAACACAGAACACTTTCAGCGAAGCTGGCTAGGTGTTAGGGGTTAGCCACTAGCGCCTAATGCCTAGCGCCTAACGCCTATATTGAAGGAAGGGATAATTGCAATGCTCGCTTGGAAATCAAATTGGAATGAGACGAAACAACATTTTGTAGACTGGTGGAACCGGAAAGGCATGGTGCTGACAGTCGGCCGGTATCCGTTGACGCCGCCGCACGAAGAGGTTGTGAATCCGCCCGCTCCCGGAATGATCGAAGCTTACGAGGACGGACCGGCCCGCGCCCTGCGCAGCCACGCGCACCTTGCCGCACATCAGTATCCGGGAGACAGTCTGCCGATTTCGAGCACTGACATCGGTCCCGGCTCTCTTGCTCTTTTCCTCGGGTCTGAGCCGGGTTTCTCACCCGAGACAGTCTGGTTCGAGCCCTGTATTCATGAAGTGGAAGATCCCGAGAGTCTGCCTCCGCTGGCATTCAACCCTGAAAGTCATTGGTGGAAGGTCACCGAGGCCACCTGCCGGGCCGCGGCGGAATTGGCGCGCGGAAAGTATCTCGCGGGTTGTCCCGACCTTGTGGAGAATGTGGACATACTCGCGGCCTTGCGCGATCCGCAGACTCTCATGATGGACATGATATTGCGTCCGGCTTGGGTCGAACAAAAGGTCATGGAGGTAAATCAGGCATTCTTCGAGGCGTACAGCCGGATATACGACATCATCAAGCTGCCTGACGGCAGCTCCTGCTTCGGAGCGTTCGATCTTTTTGGTCCCGGCAAGACCGTCAAGGTGCAGTGCGATGCCTGCGCCATGTTTTCCCCCGATATGTTCCGGCAGTTTGTCGCGCCGGCTCTCACGGAACAGTGCGAATGGCTTGATCATTCAATGTATCATCTCGACGGCACCCA
This sequence comes from Kiritimatiellia bacterium, assembly GCA_018400335.1. Next base: position 936 of record JAGYMT010000031.1, read on the forward strand.
GTGCATTGACAAGCTGGACGCGCTTCTGGAAATCGAGGCGCTCGACGCGGTTGAATGGACTCCGCAGTCGGGAATCGAAGGCGGAGGGGATCCGCGCTGGTTTGAACTTTATCGCCGCATCCTCGATGCGGGAAAGTCTGTTCAGGCAGTAGGTGTAACCCTCGAACAGCTCAAGCCGCTACTCGATTCAACCGGTCCGAACGGAATGTATATCATGATGTGGCCGCAAACTCCGGGAGAGGCCGAGCGGGCGGTTGAAATCGCGGAGGCATACAGGTGATGCGAGCCATGTTTCCAATCATAAAGCATCTTGTCATTGCGGCGGGGCTTCTTGTTTTTATGGCCGGCTGCACAATGATCCCGGAATACAAACGGCCGGAGGCGCCGGTCCCACAAGCTTGGCCGGATGGCCAGCCCGTCGAGCCGGGGTCAGGGTCGCTCACCAACGCGGCCTCTATACCATGGCAGGATTTCTACGTTGATCCGAGCCTCCGACAGGTCATCGAACTGGCCCTGGAGAATAACCGCGACCTGCGCGCAGCCGCGCTGACGATAGAGAAGACAAGGGAGTTGTACCGGATTCAGCGCGCCGATCTCCTGCCCACGGTCAATGCTTCCGGCTTCGGTACAAGCCAGCAGCTTTTCGCCAACGTCGAGACTTTCGAGAAGTCGGTTCGGGTCGAGTACTATACAGTCAACCTTGGCTTCAGCGCCTACGAGCTCGATATTTTCGGCCGGATCCGCAGTCTCAAGGCGCGCGCCCTTGATGAGTATCTTGCCACCGAGCAGGCGGCGCGCGCTCTTCAGGTTTCGCTGCTGGCCGAGGTTGCCGCCGGGTATTTGAATGTCGCCGCCGGCCGCGAGCGGCTGCGCATCGCACGGGCCACGCTCGAAAACCGGGAGGCCGGCCTCGGACTGGTCCGGCGACGCAACGAAGCGGGGGAGGCGTCCGAGCTCGATGTGCAGCGCGCGCTGGCCGCGGCGGAAGCCGCGCGCGCGAATCTCGCCGGACTCGAAGGGCAGCTCGCGCTGGACCTGAACGCGCTGATGCTTCTCGCTGGCGCGGAGGTGCCGCAGGAGCTGCTGCCTGAAACGCTGGAGAGCGTGACCGCCGGCATTGAGATTCACGCCGGACTGCCCTCCGAGATCCTTCAGAGCCGACCCGATATCATGGAGGCCGAGAACAGGTTGCGGGCTGCCAATGCGAATATTGGCGCGGCCCGGGCGGCTTTCTTCCCGGCCGTCACGCTCACCGGGAACTACGGCACTATGGACAGCGGCCTCTCCGGCCTCTTCCAGCCCGGCTCTTGGATATGGGCGTTCACCCCGCAGGTCACGCTGCCGATTTTCGATTCAGGGCGTAACTCGGCCCGGCTCGGCGCGGCGAAGCTCGACCGCGACATCCTTATAGCTCAATATGAGAAGGCGATACAATCTGCTTTCAGGGAGGTGGCCGACGCGCTTGTGCAGCGCGGCTCGATACTGCAGCAAGTTCAAGCCCAGGAAGCGTTCGTGAACGCCGCGGAGGCGGCGCTTCGAATTTCCGATGGACGGTACCGGCACGGTGATGAAAGCTATCTTGCGGTGCTGGATTCGCAGCGTGAGCTCTACTCCGCGCAGCAGGGGCTGGTGGCGATGCAGCTTGCAGGGCTTGCGAATCTCGTGACCCTCTACAAGGCGCTCGGCGGCGGGTAGTCACACCTTCTTCAGGATCATTCGCTCGATGATGTGCGCGACGCGTTCGAGGCAGTTGGCAACCTCTTCAAGCCGGTCGTAGACCTGGCCCCACTTTATGGCGTCCAGCAGGCGGGCGGGCTCTGCGCCGGCCGATTCGTATACCGCTCCGAGCCCTACGAGCAGAAACATGCCGGCCTCCTCGCGCAGCTTCCTTATCCGCTCACGGCCCGCGGCGCCGGCGCCCTTCCTGACAACAAGCTCAACCAGCGGCCCGAGTTCTGAGGCCATTTCCGAGAGACAGGATGCCAGATCGTCCGCGCCCTTCTCGATTCGGCTGAACCCGTAGAGTCCCATGCGGCTTGAGACCGCTCGAACCGAGAGGAAAGTCTGCTCGAAGGCGCGGTTCAGGTCGCGTATGTCCTCGCGGTCAACCGACTCGATGAACGTGAGCGAAAGCTCGCGCTCGATTTCGCGGCATACCCTATCGCCCGCCGCTGCGCGCTCGTCAATTTCCCTGCAGCGCGCGAGCACGTCCGTGAAATCGCCGAAGAGCTCATCCAGCTTCTTCACCGTGCCGCGGAGGTTGTCCGCCTGTTCGCGGAACAGCCGGAAGAATGGAAATGCGTCGCTGAAAAGACTCATGTTCATGTCGCATCCTCCGCCGGTTCCGCGCGGCGCTGCAGGCGGCGGTTGAGCCGGTCGAGGTAGACGTAGAAGACCGGTGTCACGTAGAGGGTGAGCGCCTGAGAGAAGAAGAGGCCGCCGACCACGGCGACGCCCAGCGGCTGGCGCGCCAGTCCTCCGGCGCCAAGGCCCATTGCGATCGGCAGGCAGCCGAATAGGGACGACATGGTCGTCATCATTATCGGGCGGAACCGCGTGATGGAGGCGTGGTGAATCGCCGCCGTCGCGTCGAGCCCCTCGGTCTTCTCGGCCTCGAGCGCGAAATCAACCATCATGATCCCGTTCTTCTTCACGATGCCCACGAGCATGATGATTCCAACGTAGCCGTACATGTCCAGCTGCAGGCCCATGATGGACAGGGCCGCCAGCGCTCCGAATCCGGCCAGCGGCAGCGACGAGAGAATCGTCAGCGGATGAATGAAGCTTTCGTACAGGATTCCGAGCACCATGTAGATCACCAGCAGGGTGACGACGAGAAGGAAACCCATGCCGGCTACGGAGGACTCGAATGCCTGCGCCGTTCCCTGAAAGGAGGTGTACACGGAGACGGGCAGGGTTTCCCTGGCGAAGCCGTTGATTTCCTCGATTGCCGAACCTATCGAATAACCCGGCTTGAGGTTGAATGAAATCGTGGCCGCCGGCACCTGCCCGAAATGGTTGATCGCAAGCGGCGACACTGTCTCGCGGACCGACGCCACCGCGGCAAGGGGAACGAGCTGACCGGCGACGGACTTGACATACAGCTCCTCAAGGGACGACGGCTCCCTGCGAAACTCCGGCAACAGCTCCAGGATCACGTAATAGAAAGTGGAATCGGTGTAAATCGTCGAGACCTGGCGCGACCCGTAGGCCGAGTAAAAGGTATTCTGTATCTGCCTCAAGGTGAGTCCGAACGAGGCGGCCTTGTCGCGGTCCACCGTTATCTCGAGCTTAGGCTTGCGCGGCTGAAGGTCGGACTTGACGTCCACGAGGGCCGGCATGGCGCGCATCTTCTCCTCCATCATCGCACCGTAGGTGTAAAGGCTTGCCAGGTCGCTGCTCCGCAGCGTGAACTGCCACTGCGCGCTTGCCAGCCGCGAACCTATCGCGATGAGCGGGGGATTGACGAGCGAGACTATCAGCCCCGGAATCCTGTTCAGCCGAGGGCGCAGCTCGTTGATGATTTCGTCAACCGATTTGCGTCTTTGTCCGGATGGCTTCAGGCTCACGAACGCTATGGCGCTGTTGTCCCCGGAGAATCCGGCTATCGAGCCTATCTGGGAATCCCGGCAATCCTGGTTCTGAAGCAGCTCCTCGTGAAGTTCTTTCTGATGCCGCACGGTATCCGCGAAGGAGGAGCGGTCGTGCAGGATGCTGAATATGCGGAAGAAATTCTGGTCCTCCGTGGGGATAAAACCCTTGGGAACGACCCTGAAAAGCTGAACCGTTCCGAGCGTGACGAACAGGGTCAGGATGAGAGTGAGGGCGCGGTGCCGGAGCACCCAGCCGAGGCTGCGTCCGTAAGCCGCCTGACAGGTGTTGAACACGTTTTCCGAAGCCGCGTGGAGGCGTCCGGTTCCGCGCTGCGAAACGCGCCCCAGGAACCGGCTGCACAGCATGGGCGTCAGCGTGAGGGAGAGAATGCCCGAGAACAGAATGGCAGCGGTAATGCACACGGCGAACTCTCTGAACAGCCGGCCAAGCAGTCCGCCCATGAAGATGATCGGGATGAAAACCACCGCCAGCGCGATGGTCATGGAAACAACGGTTGCGCCGATCTCGCGCGACCCCTTGATGGCAGCCTCCAGCGCGCTCTCCCCGGACTCTATCCGGCGTATGATGTTCTCCATCACCACAATCGCGTCGTCCACCACGAAACCTATTGAGAGCGTGAGGGCCATCAGGGACAGGGTGTTGAGAGTGAAGCCGAGAAAGCGCATAACGATGAAGGTGGCTATCAGCGACAGAGGCACCACCACGCTGGGAATGATGGTTATCTTCATCGAGCCGATGAAGAGGAAGATCACTACCACCACGAGCAGGATCGTGAGCAGCATCGTGATCTGGACATCAAGAATGGACGCGCGGATGAACTCGGACTGGTCGTAGAAGACATGCAGCTCCATCGCGCCGGGCAGCATTTTCTCAATGCGCGGCAGCCTGTCCCTTATCGTGCGGGCGAGATCAACCGTGTTGGCCCCCGGCTGTTTGCGGACGCGAAGGATCACCGTCTCCCTGATTTCGCCTTTGTCAATATACCAAGCCGCGGCGCGGTCGTTCTCGATGCCGTCAATCGCGCGTCCGATGTCCCGGATCCGGAGGGGATAGCCGTCGTTATAGCTCACCACCAGCTCGTCGAAGGCCGCGGCATCCGGAAGCTGGCCGTTGGAGTCAATCGTATAGGCCATCACCTCATTGTCTATCCTGCCGCCGGGCAGGTTCACGTTTCCGGCTTCGAGCGCCCTGGCTACTTCGTCTATTCCCATATTCCTGTCCGCCAGCGCGCGGGGATTCACCTGCACGCGCACGGCGTACTTCTGGAGCGGCATGATGTCAATCTCGGCGATTCCATTAATGGTGGCGAGGTTCGGTATCAGGATCGTCTCGCCCGCGTCATTCATGGAAGAGATCGGCATTGAGCCGGAGGTGAGGGCAATGAACATGATCGGCATGTCCGCCGGATTGACCTTCTTAAAGGTGGGCGGGTTGGGCATATCCTTCGGCAGCACGCCCATTGCGGCGGTTATGGCGGAGTTGATGTCCACGGCGGCGGCGTCAATCTTGCGTTCGAGCGAGAACTGGATGTTGATCGTCGTAGTGCCCAGCGCGCTCAGGGACGTCATTGAGTCAATGCCCGCGATCAGGGAGAACTGTTTTTCCAGAGGCGTGGCCACCGTCGCGGCCATCGTCTCCGGGCTGGCGCCCGGAAGCACGGCCGTGACGCTTATTGTTGGAAAATCAACGTCGGGGAGGTTGTTGATGGACAGGTTGCGGTAGCTGAGCAGTCCGAAGAAGAATAGTCCGAACATGACCAGGATGGTCATCACCGGGCGCCTGATCCATCGTTCGGAAAAATTCATAATCCTTCACTGTCCATCCGCTGGGCGGTCCTGAGCATTGGCGATGGTGACGGGCGCGCCGTCCTTGAGCTTGTTCAGTCCGTCCGTCACCACAATCTCGCCCGGCTGTACGCCGCTGTTCAACACCGCCTCGTTGCCGACCATGCGGCGGACCTGCACGGGGCGGATATGGGCGGCGCCGTCGCGCACCGTGAAGACCAGGTCGCCAGCGGGCCCTTTCGCGACTGCCGCCGCCGGGATCACGGTGGAGTCCGGTTCTTCACCGACAATAAGGGACACCCTCACGAACAGGCCCGGCCAGAAGAAGGAATCCTCGTTGTCGAAAGTCCCTTTCAAGCGGATCATTCCCGTGGAATCGTCCACCTTGTTGTTCACGAAGGTCAGGCGTCCGGTCCGGGACTCGGAGCCGGGCTTCGGCAGGCGCGCTTCGACCGTCAGTTCGGACCTTTCCCGCGCGGCGCGGATAGCCGGCAGCGACTTATCGGGCACTGAGAAAGAGACGTAGACGGGCTTCACCTGGTTCACCACCAGGAGCTTGGTCTTATTGGCCTCGACAACCGCTCCGCTGTTCACGAGGTATGCCCCGGCATAGCCGTGGATGGGGCTGTGTATCGAGCAGTAGCCGAGGTTCAGCCTCGCCTGTTCGACTACCGCGCGGCTCGCCTGCACGGTGTCCCTTTGCAGGTCGGCTTCCGATTGGGCCTTCTCGAACTCGGAGCGCGACACGCCGCCCTCCTCCACGATCAGGCGTTTGCGCTCCGCCTCGCTCTTTTTGAAGAAAAGGGTCGCCTCGCTGCCGGCCAGGCGCGCCTCCGCCTCGCTCAGCGCCTCCTCGAACGGGGCGGGGTCAAGCGTCACGAGAAGCGAATCCTTCTCCACCTCGTCGCCGTCCTTGAAATGCAGTTCGAGGATCTGTCCCGAGACCCGCGGAATGACATCGAGGGAATTGAAAGCCTCCACCGTTCCCGTAGTCTCCACTGTGAGCGGCACGGTCCTGGAAACGGCGTGGGCGGTGAAGACTGGCACGGGCGCCGGCGGCGGGGCCGCGGGTTTGCGGCCGCAGCCGGAAAGCGCCGTGATGGCGGCCACGATAAGGAGCGCGCGTTGATTCATCGCAATCATGGCGAAAGACTACGCCAAAAGCGCGCGTTATCAAGAAAAAAGATCAGGCGCGTTCCATCGAAAGCAGCAATGAGGGTCCCGCATAATAGCAGTTGTACTGCAGCATGGGCAGCCGGCCCATGGGATCTTGTCGAGAATACGGGCGGACACGTCCTCCATGTCCCGGCTTTCACATCGCGGACATTTCACACGCTGAAACTATTGAGAATCCGGGCAGTGGGAAAGAGTGGAGATCGAAGTTGGCAAAAACGCATCATTTATAAGCCTGACGATCGTCGCTCTTAAAAAGATAATTGCGGAGGGGGCGGTCTTGCCCGGAGAGGTTTTCGGACATTCTAACATTCTGCAGAATGTTAGAATGTCCGATCGTGCGGGAGATTGACCGTCGCCATACGTTCATCGCCAATACGACAGTGATCTTCCCTGCTGATAATTCTGAATTATTGTTGAAAGTTTCCGGGGAGAGATTAATTCTTGTCGGGGCGCGGGCCGGGTTGTATACTCCGTGCTCTATTTTCGTATAAGAGCTTTCTTCAACCATTAGCGCCTCATTGTGGAGAAACTGCCATAGAAAAGAAGAAAACAGTTTGTTGTTCTCCAACCGACCACCCGCTCCCTCTGGGAGGGCAGGGGCTTGCCCGCCGCAGGCTGGGGTGAGGGTTGGCGAAGCCATTGGAGTGATACTCGTAATGAAAAAGCGATTCCTGTTGCCGGCTCTCATTGCCTGCGCCGCGATCTGCATTGTCGGCTGCGCGACGACGGCGCCGGACACGATAACCCAGCTTTCGACAATTGACGCCGTGTTGGCCGGGCATTACGACGGCGAGATGACATGCGGAGAACTGCTGAGGCACGGGGACTTCGGGATCGGCACGTTTCACGCGCTTGACGGGGAAATGATTCTTCTCGACGGCACGATATATCAGGTGAAGGCCGACGGCAAGGTGTACCTGCCGCCGCGTGCCGCCACGACTCCGTTCGCGGCGGCGGTTAAGTTCAGGAAAGATGCGTCGTTCGCGGTAGCCGGGCCGACTGAGTTTGCCGCGCTGGTTGAGTCCGTGAACCGCGCCGCGCCGAACATGAACACTTTTCTCGCCGTCAAGGCGAGCGGCCATTTCAGCAGGATGAAGACGCGCAGCGTGCCGGCGCAATCGAAGCCCTATCCGCCGCTCGTGGAGGTGACCCGCAATCAGCCGGAGTTCGAGCTTGATGACATCACGGGAACCATAGTAGGTTTCAGGATGCCCGATTTCACCAAGGGCATCGCCGTGCCCGGCTACCACCTTCATTTCATTTCCGACGGCCGAACGGCAGGCGGACATATACTCGATTTCAACATGGAACGCGGAACGGTTGAGCTTGATGCCTGCAACCGGCTCCTGCTGATTCTGCCGTCGGAAGCAAGCTCGTTCGCCGATCTGGACCTGAGCCATGACAGGTCCGGGGAGCTCGAAGAAGCAGAGAAGTGAGGGAGGGGTAAATGCGTTATGCTGTGTCGCGATTGCGTTTGCAGGGAGCTGTGCTGCTCTGTCTTTTAATCTCAGGCGCGAGCTGTGCTCTTGCCGGGGATGATACGGCGGACAGCCTCGGCGAGTTCTTCACCGGGGGCAAGTTCGACGGCAAGGCTAGAGCGTACTATCTCAACCGGCATTTCTCCCGTCCGCATACGGACGAGAGCCTGGCCGTGGGCGGCTGGCTGGATTACGAAACCGCGCTCTTCTACGGACTTGGCGCGGGCGCTGTTGTCTACACTTCCCAGGGCCTCGGCATCTTCACGGACCCTGATCGCGACGGCGCCTCGCTGCTCGCGCCGGGTCAGCACAGCTATACGGTGCTCGGACAGGCTTTCTTGAAGGCGCAGTTGAGCGAGACGCGCGCAAAGGTCTTCCGCCAGGAGCTGGACACGCCGATGATCAATCCTTACGACTGCAAGATGACGCCCAAGACCGTGGAAGCATACACGATCGAAAGCAGGGATATTCCTTATCTTTCCGTTCTGGCCTCGCATGTGACGAAAATCAAGGGGTGGACCGATTCATCGTTCACCAGCATGTCCGAGTATGCGGGGTTCGAGGACACCAGCGAGCCCGTGACACTTGCGGGGCTCACGTTCACCCCGCTGGATGCCCTTGAAGTTCAGATATGGGAGTATTACGCGCATGAGTTCATGAACATAGTGTATTTCCAGGCCGACGGCAGTCTGCCGCTCCGCCCGGAGCTCAAGCTGATCGGCTCCGTACAGGCTATTGACCAGCGGGACGTCGGCAGGGCCATAGGCGGCGAATTCAGCACGGGGATGGGCGGCATTAAGACGGGGGTGAACTGGGGCGGCGCTACGCTGGCGACCGGCTACACGATCACTTCCGGATCACATGATATCGTCAATCCGTGGGGATCTTACCCGGGCTTCACCTCGATAATGGAAGAGGACTGCGACCTGGCCGGTGAAAAAGCATGGCTCGCGAGCCTGAAATACGATTTTGAGCATGTCGGGATGAGAGGGTTGAGCGCGTTTTTTGACTATACCCATTCACGCTCGCCGGACACCGAAACGGACTCTTCCCCTTTTCAGAACGAATACAACCTGACAGTTGACTATAAATTCGCGGGCAGGCTTGACGGCCTGTGGCTTCGCCTGCGGGCGGCGCAAGTTGATAATTCGAAGTCAACGGATGGAGAAGACTACTCGGATTACAGGATCATCATCAACTACGACTTCTCGGTGTTCTGAATAAAATTTTCGCCGGACGAAAATTTTATGATGCGCCTGCGGCGCATGGAGCCCGTGTTGTTGGGCGTGATCAGACCCGTTGCTTCAAGCTGGTCAAGAGCCGATAGATTGGCGTCCCGCAGGTGAGCCATCAGCTTATGCATAAGCACGGGGTCCGTGATCATGTCAACCATCATCTGCTCCAGGCCGCGCAGGTCCGCAGCGGCCGTCCCGAGCGTGGCGCTGAGAAGCGGACCGGCAACCGCCTTAACGGGCATGATGTTGCCGAGCAGGTCCTCGATTCTCGCCTTAAGCTCCAGCGTCTTATCCTCGCGGTATCTGAAGCGCGGCATCTTGAGCGCAAGGAAATCGTCCGGCTGCCTTAGCGGCGGATCGTAGGCCCATGCGCCGCCGGCTTCGCCGGAGCTGTGCCGACCGATATC
>JAGYMT010000310.1 GCA_018400335.1 Kiritimatiellia bacterium
ACTGAACTCTGAACACTTTCAACTAAGTTGGCTAGGTCTGAAACCATCATGCTCAGATACATTACAAGGCGCTTATTATACATGATCCCCACGGTGTTCGGGGTCATCGTGATAACCTTCGTCCTTTTCAACGTGGCCGGGGGCAGCCCCGGATCAATGACTCTCGGAATGCATGTCTCGCCCAAGCGTCTGGAGGAGTTCGATGAGCAGCGCGGGGCGAACAAGCCGCTTTTTTACGGGAACTGGACCGGCACCCGCGCCTATGGCGCTGAATCATTCGACCGCAGCCCCGGGGCGTGGCGGGATGTGGACGGGGTTGAGTACGAACCGCGCGCCGGGAAAGATCCCGGAAAGATCGTAATCCAGCCCGGCAATCCGTGCCTCATTCCCCTCGCCTTCAACCTGCATCCCGACACGTCGTACCGGTGGGTAATGACCTGCCGGCTCGCATCCGGCAGCGCCATGGCCGTGCGCGTAAGCGAGGCTGAAGACGGCGAATTCACTTCGGACCCCGAAGAACACCCGCTTTCGATACCGTCTTCTGAAAGCTGGACAACGATCAGAATCCCATTCAACTCAGGCGACAGGCCGGCGACTCTGCTGCTGAAATCCGAAAACGCTCCCCTGGAGATCAGAGCATTGAAGCTGGAGAGGAAGACCGGCCATTTCTTCGACTCGCAGTTTGTTTTCTACCTCTCGCAGCTCGCGAGGCTGGACTTCGGCGTCTCCCACGCGACAAACCAGCGGGTCTCGAGCATGCTGAGGGAAGGCATCGCGCCGTCGCTCAGCCTGACGATCCCGATCTTTCTGCTTGGCCTGGCGGCCGCTATAGCCATTTCCCTCTTCTGCGCGTTTTTCCGGGACACGTGGATTGATCGCGTGGCGGTGGTCGCGTCGGTCGTCCTGATGAGCGTGAACTATCTCGTATGGATTGTTGCCAGCCAGTACATCTTCGCCTACCGCCTGCGCTGGTTTCCGATATGGGGCTACGAATCGTGGTCATACCTCGTGCTGCCCGTGCTCATCGGCGTGACGACGGGGCTCGGCACGAATGTGCGCTTTTACCGCACCATAATGCTGGACGAGATGTACCGCGATTACGTCCGCACCGCCTTCGCAAAGGGAGTCGGAAGGGGCGGCGTGCTGTTCAAGCACGTACTCAAGAATGCGATGATCCCGATCGTCACCAACGTGGTAATAGCGATCCCGTTTCTCTATACAGGAAGCCTCCTGCTGGAAACCTTCTTCGGCATACCTGGTCTCGGCAGCATGGGCATCAACGCGATCAATTCGTCCGATGTGGACGTGATCCGGTCCCTCGTGTTCATTGGAGCCGTGCTGTATGTAGTGGCGAATCTCCTGACCGACATCTGTTACGCTATCGTTGATCCGAGGGTAAAACTGCAATGAAGCCGGAAAACAATACTGAGCCGGGCGGACATTCTTTGTGGGCCGGCGCATGGCGATCGTTGAGGGCCAACAAGCTGGCAATGGCCTCGCTCTTCGTTGTGGTTCTATATTGCGCAGCCGCGCTTTACGGCGAGGCTGTCCACATGTACTACAAGGTCAAGGACCGGACCCCGCCGTACCAGCAGACCAACCTCGGAAACGAATACCTGCCGCCAAGCGTCCTCCGTTCGCCGTTCAGCGCCCGGGAGGATACGTCAAAGGGCGCTGCGGCCCGAATCGCGACGGGACTTCGCAGCCTGGCGACACACCCGTTCGGAACCGACAACCTTGGAAGGGATGTCTTTCAGCGAACGATCCAGGGCGCCCGGATAGCCTTTAGGGTCGGCATCATAACGTCTCTGATCGTGATCCCGCTCGGCGTGATCCTGGGGACCCTCGCCGGTTATTTCGGGGGGCTCGTGGATGACATCATTGTGTGGCTCTATTCCACCATTGCGGCGATGCCCGGTCTGCTTTTCATACTTGCCATCGCCATGGTGGTGGGCAAGGGTCTTGAGGGCGTCTATCTCGGAATAGGCCTTACCACATGGGTGGGATTGTGCCGGCTGATCCGGGGCGAAGTGATGAAGCATAAGACCAGGCCCTACGTGCAGGCCGCGCGCGCGATAGGCGTGGGACATCTGAGCATCATGTTCCGCCACATTCTCCCCAACGTCTTTCACCTGGTGATCATCACCTTCTCCCTGCGTTTCCCGGCCGCGGTTTCGACTGAGGTGTTCATGAGCTTCCTGGGAATAGGAGCACAGGGTGAACCTTCCTGGGGCATCATGATTAGCAACGCGCGCCTGCGGCTGTGGGAGGGCGTGTGGTGGGAAATGACGTTTGTCACCCTTGCGATCTTTCTGGTGGTCCTCGCCTTCAACCTGCTCGGCGACGCCCTGCGCGACGCCCTTGACCCGCGTCTGCGCACTGCGGAACAGTGAAGAACATCAGCCGGCAACCGGCAGCCTGATCCGGAATGTAGTACCCTGCCCCTCGCCGGAAGTGTATGCGATCGAGCCGCCATGGGACTCCACGATCCGCTTGGTGATCGCGAGCCCCAATCCCGTCCCCTTCTGCCTGCTCTCGGTCACGAAAGGATCGAACAGGGTCTGGCGAATGCGCTCCGGGATGCCGGGTCCGTTGTCGCTCACGGCAATCTCAACGGTGTCAGGATCAGGAAGCGAAGCCCGGATGGCAATTTTTCCGCCCGGTCCGCCTATCGCCCGCACCGCGTTGCTGAGCAGATTCTGCATAACACGGAGCATGCGATTGACATCAATATCAAGCATGCCGTCGCAGCTCTCGCATTGAAATGACACTCCGCTCCTCTGAAGATAATCGCTATTCAAAAATGACGTCTTATCGAGAAACGCGGCGATGCTGACCGTCTCCCTATTGAGCTTCAGTTCGCCCCGCGAATAATCGAGGATCTCCTCGGCCATGGCAACCATGCGGGCAACCTGCTCACTCACCAGCCTGCAGCAGGCGGCGGTGTCATCATCCCGGCACTTGCCTTTGATCAGATCCGCCGCTATCTGGATGCTGGTCATGGGATTCTTGAAATCGTGAATTATCGAGCTCGCCATCTCGCCCACCAGAAGGAGCCGCTCTTTCCGAAGCATCTCGCCGACCAGCCTGACATTCGTCTCCCGCAGGTATTTTGATATACGGCCCACAATGTGCAGGCATACCTCTCCGGGCTCAGCGCGCAGAATCTCCATCAACGGACCGGCCGGTATCATCGCAAGCGCGGTCTCG
>JAGYMT010000311.1 GCA_018400335.1 Kiritimatiellia bacterium
TCAGGCAGGCGCAAGCAGGGCGAAGCGAAGGTTACCCTTGAAACATTGGAATGATGGAATACTGGAAGGAAGGCGCAACGAGACAGGGAAAGATGTCATGAAACAGAAGAATTCCGATTCGTCACTGAGGGCCGAGCTGCAAGAGCTTAACCTCAATAACCTGCTCAAAACAGGCGCGTTCCAGTTCGCCGACGAGAAGACGCCCTGGTTTCCCTATACGTCCGGCCAGATCGGACCCTACTACGTTCAGACTATCACTGTCGAGAAGAACGGCCGGACCTATGCCGCGGCCATCGAGTCCTTCGCCAGGTTCGTCGAGTCCGAGGTGCCGCCGTTCGACGCGGTGTCCGGCGGCGAAACCCGCGACTGGGATTTCTCAAACCCGCTGGCCGTGGCCCTTCGGAAGCCGCACGTTAAGCTCTACAAGGAGCGCGATCCGCTCGGCGCCTCGATCGAGGGAAAGAGCATTCTGCACGTTTCCGACCTGAATAACGAAGGATCCTCGGTTCGCGATTTCTGGAAGCCGGCCATCGAGAAGCGCGGCGGACGCCTCGTCGGGCTTCTTTCATTCGTGGACCGGATGGAGGACGGCTTCTTCATGCTCCAGGAGCTCGGCGTGCGCGTCATGAGCATCGTCCCGCTCGACGAGCGCGCGTGGAACATCGCGCTTGATGGCGGATACGTATCCGCCGCGACCCACGCCTCGCTGATCGAGCGTATGAAGAACAGACGCGACTGGGCGGTGAAATCCCTGCTCCAACACCCCGATAGCTTCAGGGATCTCTTCCGCGACCCGCGCTCGCGCGGCAAGGCGCTGAAGATCATGTCAACCTATCCCGAGATCAAAGTGAACCTGGACCGGATGACGGAGGATAGCGCAAAGTGAGAATTGACCCTCATGTCCATTGCCGCGACGGCGCGCAGAGCCATAAGGAGACAATCGCGCACGCACTCAAGCTGTGCGATGCACAGTGCGTGGATGTCATCTTCGACATGCCGAACACCGATCCCCCGATCACGACGCCGGCCAACGTGGAGCAGCGCTTTAAGCTGGTCCCCGGGTGCGCGCGCGACCGCTACCGCCTCTTCGTCGGCGCGGTGCCCGACGAACGCCGGCTCGCCGATGCCGTCGACATGGTCCGCGGCCTCGAGGGCGTGGTTGGCCTCAAACTCTATGCCGGCGAATCGGTAGGCGACCTCGCGGTCACCGGCGAGAATGAGCAGCGCGGGATCTACCGGACGCTCGCAGCGCTCGGCTACGAGGGAGTGCTCGCGGTCCACTGCGAGAAACAGGCGCTGCTGACGAAGTCCTTCGACCCTTCAGCCCCGGCAACCCACGCGCTCTCACGTCCGCCCGAGGCGGAAACCGCGTCCATCTCCGATCAGATCCGCTTCGCGCGGGACTCCGGATTCCGCGGAACCATACACGTGTGCCACGTTTCCACTGCGGCTTCCGTAGCGCTCGTGGAGGAAGCGCGCAAGGACCTGCGCATTACATGCGGTGTGACCCCGCACCACCTGCTCTGGACCTCCGACCATTACCTGCGCCCGGACGGCCTGCTCTACAAAATCAACCCGCCGCTGCGCGGCGAGTCCGACGTGCTTGCGCTGCGCTCCGCCCTGAAACAGGGGCTGATTGACTGGATCGAAACGGATCACGCGCCGCACGCGCTGAGCGAGAAGCTCCACCCGCCATACGCGTCCGGCTATCCCTCGCTCTGCCTCTACCGCGGACTGGTGGAAGAGATGCTGCCGGCGTGGGGGCTCGATGAAGACATAATAAACAAACTCACGTGCGCGAATATTGCGCGCGCTTTTCCGGGAAAGGGAATCGGCACATGATTATTTCCGATCTGAAGAACGAGAAGGTTGGGTTCTGCGCTTCCGGCGGACTGGATTCGAGAACGATCGCCAGGAAATTTTCGGACTTGGACATCAAGCTGGTCTGCTTCTCCGCCGACCTCGCCCAGCCGGACGAGAAGAACATCAACGATATCAGGAAGAGGATGGCGCCATGCGGGGTTGAGACGGTGATCGTTGATCTCAAGAAGGACATGGCCGAGGGCTGTTTTGACATCATTAAGGCGCAGGCCATGTATGACGGCGGCTACTGGAACAGCACGGCCATTGCGCGCGCCGTAACCGTGCGCGGCCTGCTCCCGGAGATGAAAAAACGCGGCTGCACGGTGCTCGCTCACGGCGCCACCGGACGCGGGAACGACCAGGTCCGCTTCGAGCGCTACACAAACGTGCTCAGCCCGGACATGCAGGTCTACGCGCCGTGGCGCGATCCCGGGATGCTGACCGAATTCCCCGGTCGCGCGGAGATGACCGCCTACCTCGGCCGGCGCGGAATCAAGGTCTTCAAGAGCAAGGCGAAGCGGTACTCGACGGACGCCAATCTCGCCGGCCTTTCGCACGAGGCCGGGGATCTCGAGAGCGTGGAGACGCCATGCACGATCGTCGAACCCACCATGGGCGTGTGGCCGAAAGACGCGCCGGATAAGCCTGAGCTTTTTTCCGTCACCTTCTCAAAAGGGCGGGCGGTGAAGATCAACGGCGCGCCCGCCACCCCGATCGAGGCGATGCTGAAGGCGAACAGGATAGGCGGACGAAACGGGATCGGAATGAAGAACGCGCTAGAGAACAGGGTGATCGGCACGAAGAGCAGGGGCGTCTACGAAGCGCCGGGCATGGAACTGCTCGGCCGCTGCCTTGAATTCGTCTATCAGGCGGTCCTGAACAGGCGGTCCACCCTCCTGTTCCGGCAGATGTCCGCGCTTCTGGCGGGCCAGGTCTACGACGGACGCTGGTTCGATCCCGAGACGCGCGCGGCAATGGCGGCGGTGAACGCGCTGGCCGAATTCGCGAGCGGCACGGTGCGGGTGAGCCTGTACAAGGGTAATATTCACTTCCACGGGCTGACGAATTGCAAGGCATCGCTCTACAGGGAACAGGACGCCTCGATGGAGAAGAGCGAGGGCCTGAACCCGGTCAACTCGCAGGGCTATATGGAAATCCAGGCCGTAGAGGCCAGGACCCTTGCAAGGGCAGGCCAGATCCGCCGGTGAATCGCAAAGTATCTGGATGCATAATCAATAATAAACCGCGGATAACCGTCAAACACAAAATGACGGAACTATAGAATTTCAGATTTTTGATTTCAGATTGTTGATTGAAAAACCAGTCGAATTGGGCTTGGATTTTG
>JAGYMT010000312.1 GCA_018400335.1 Kiritimatiellia bacterium
CCGCGCAACGCGGGGTCGCGGGGGACGACCCAAAATTAGAATTGCCGCCGATCCGGCTGAAAAGAATTTGACATGCCTGACAAAGATCTTCATATTAGTAATGATTAAATGCGTGAAAACAACGGGGCTTCGCAATGGCGGAGCCATTGCGGACATGCAAACAACAGGAGGACTCTACAATGAACAGGCCGGCCAGAGGATTAACATTCGTCGCGACAGGCATAATCTCCACTCTCATCGTGTTCGGCAACTGCTCCGCGGAGGAAACGACGGCTCCCGCCATGCCCCGCCAGATGCTCGAGCTCAAGAAACACGGAACGGTTGACGTGACCAGAGACAAGGCGGGAAAAGTGACCGCGATCAAGCTGATTGTCACGAGCTACCAGATCACGCTCGACGAAGGAAGCAAGCCGCTCGAGGATATGGACGGCAAGAAGGTCCGCGTTCTGGCCACCTACAGAAAGGTGGACAACGAGGGCTGGCTGAAGGTGAGCGAGGTCGAGTTGCTTGACGCGGAAAAGGCCGCGCCGGCGACAGATAAGCCGGAGACAGATAAGCCGGAGAAGAAGGAAGACGCCAAGCCGGCAGCCGAGGCTCCAAAGCCTCCGAAGGAAGAGGCGAAGCCGGCCACCGAGGCTCCAAAGCCTCCGAAGGAAGAGGCGAAACCGGCCGAAGCTCCGACAAAGCAACCTTAACGGACCGATAAGCGTTGGGAACCACCGAAGCCGGTTGCCGTATGATGAACAAGTATCCAATGTTGATCTTCATCCTCGTCTTCATGGCACTCGCCATGTTCCTGATGACGAGGTATGGAAAAAAGGCTCCGGGCCGGCAAGGCGAGAAGCTGGTTGTCCTTTCGCGGTTATGGTCGCTGCCGCACGAAAAGGAATTCGTGCTCACCAGCATCATCCGGCCCTTCGAGGATGAGCATAACTGCTCCGTCGAATTCCAGACGCTGGACGATGACGCGCTCCTGCAGCGAATCACCATGCAGCGTCAGGCCGGGCGCGTTGCCGCGGACGTCGTGATCGCGTACGTCTCGCGCATGGCGGAATGGGTCGGGGGCGGACTTGTCGCGGATCTCACCGAGACCGTGAGCACCTGGCGCGACCGGGAATTCTCAGCCGGATTCCGGGGCATGACGGTCTTTGACGGAAAGATTCGTTTCCTTCCGATAGGCGCGGATGTCTATCTGCTGTGCGCAAACAAGAAGGCGTTCGACTATCTGCCGGCGGGTGCGGATTTCGCGGCCATGACCTGGAGCGGACTTGCGGAATGGTCCGCCGGGATTGCCGAAGGCGAGGGTGGCGGCAAATTCGCCATTACGGGCGCGGCGCAGACAATGCTGATCTACCAGATCGGGTGCGCGGCGCTCTCCTACGGCGGGGGATTTCCCGACATCGCGTCGCCGGGCGCAATAGAAGCGTGGGACCTGTTCGTCCGCATGCGCGGCTCGTTCTCGCCGGCAATCATGACTTACGAATCCGTTGTCTCCCCCATGAAGCGCGGCGAGGCCTGGCTCGCCGTCGCCCACAGCGCGAGGGTCGGGGAAATCCACTCGTCGAACCCGGCGGTGTTCGCAGTGGCGCCTCCCCCGCGGGGACCGGCCGGCATGGGATCAATTGCCGGGGTCAGCGGCCTGGGCGTCGTTGAGGGATGTCCGAACCCGGAGCTTGCCATGGCTTTTCTGGAATACATGACAAGTCCCGAAACACAGTTGCGTCTCGCTCACGGCACCAGCGGTTTCATACCGACGGTCAACGAGGCTGTGTCTCTGCTCGGCGACGGCGCCGGGGACGATATCATCAGGAACTCGATATCCGTGCTGGATCAAGGCCGGCTGGCATACATCCCGGCCCACGGCAACTGGGGCGCCGTTAAGCTCCTGTATGACGAAGCGTTCCAGAAGATGGTGATCAAGGACGGCGCGGTGGACCGGGAATACCTCGCAGCCGCGCAGCGGCGGCTGGAATAGACCTCGTTGTTCAAGAAGCGCGAACAAAAACCATGGAAGATTGGAGTAATGGAACGATGGAACAGCCGAGCTGCGGCCGCAAATCGTCGAACGGAACGAAAAGAACATTCAGTCTACTCATGGCTCTCCTTTTGGGCTGGATTCCCGCGCCCGGGCATTATGGGCGGTCCCCTGCCGCCTTGCGCGGCAGGATCCCCAGATTGGTGCGAAAAGCTTTTCGCACCAATCTACTCCGATGCGACGCTCCGGCACACTTCTTTCACGAAAGCGATGTTCCCGCGGATGCGCGCGGCGAGCGGCTCCTCGGTGGAGAAATCCTCAAACGACATCCACCCGTCATAACCCACCGCCTTGAGCGCGGTCAAAAGGGCCGAAAGATTCGCATTGCCTTTTTTGAAGGGCGCCGCAACAGCGTTCCATTCCGTGGAGCCGTCGGAACGCATTCCCGCGGCCTGCCAGAGAGCGTTTTTGAAGTGGACGTGAGCAAGATAAGGGCCGAGCAGCTCGATCCCCATGCGGTATTGCTCGTAGCCCTCATATACCATGTTGCCCGCGTCATGGATCACGCCGATATGGCGCGGGTCGAAATGACCCGCAAACGCCGCGGCCCGGCTTGCCGATGGGGTGATGTTCCCCATGTGGATCTCGAAGCAGGCGCGTACGCCGTACTGCATCGCCATTGCCTCGACGTCTCGATAGGCGCCCACCGCGCGGTCCATGATCCGCAGGTATGAAGACTTGCCGTCATATCCGGGAACGCCCACCCGCAGCATAGGGGCGCCGAGGAGCGCCGCTCCCTTCATGGCGGTCTCGGTGTCCGCGAGATTCTCGCAGGACACATATGTTCCCACTGTGGGCATAGCCAGACCCGCCGCCTCCGTCATGGCTCGAATCTTCGGCGCGTCCTCCGCGAACGATGAAAGCGGCCAGGTGCAGCGGTTTCCCGCCCAGAACGAGGGGGTCGCCGAAGGCTGCTGGTCCGTCACCCGCCATTCGACGCCGTCATAACCGGCAGCCTTGAGTTCCCTGAGCGCTTCTTCCGGCGAATACTCCGGCAGACTAACCGTGAAAATGGAAAATTTCATTCAGTTCTCATTATGCTGATAACGCGCCACTTTTCAACATTCGGCTCTTTCTGTATCGTTGTGGGTGATAGATAGGTTTCCGCCGTCGCCCGTCGGGCTATGGCGGACAAGTCAGGTGTCAGGTGTCAGGTTTCAGGATG
>JAGYMT010000313.1 GCA_018400335.1 Kiritimatiellia bacterium
GCGTCCTCGCTCGTGATCCAGAAGAAAGAAAATAAAAGAGAAGGACCACGAGCGAGGACGCTCATGCCACTACGGAAGAACCGGTGACGAATGCAGGCGCGTGTTTTCTACGGCTCACCGAGGCTCGGCTTTCCGGCTCCGACAGGACTTGGTCTTGCCGCCAAGGTGGCGGCCTTCATGCCCTTCATGCTCTTCATGGTGAAGAAACGCATGATCAGGTTGCGCCGTCCTGCGAGAGGGCGGCTTTCAACGCGGCTTCGTAGACCGTTCGGATGGCGACGCCCGCCTTCTTGGCGAGCCGCGCGCAATCCTCGTGTTCCGGGGAGCGGGTCACCGCGCGTTCGCGCCAGGTTCCGGTCTTCACGGACACTTTCCCGAACGGGGTTTCCACCTGTGTGACGCTGCGGTCGAGGACCGTTCGCTTCACCGGGTATTCGCGAACTCCGAAAGTTGTGCTTTCCGTGAAGATCAGGTCGAGAAGCATTTCCTTGTGTTCCGGCTCGCACAGAACGGTGAGCAGGAAGCCCGGCCTCTGCTTCTTCATGAAGACGGGGCTGACGAAGACATCGAGCGCCCCGGCATCGAGAAGTTTCTCTGAGAGGCTCCCGATCAATTCCGGGTTGCAATCGTCAATATTGGATTCGAGCACGAGACAGTCCGCGGCGGGTGAAGCCGCTTCTCCGCCGCTCTCCAGCAGGACGGCGCGCAGGAGGTTCGGGCGGCCGGTGAGCTCGCGGTGTCCGAAACCGTGGCCAATCGCAATCGGGCGTGAGCCGGGCGGCGGCCGGTCCAGGGTCTTCCACGTGCTCAACAGCGCCGCGCCCGTGGGCGTGACCAGTTCGAACGGCTCATCCGTGTAGGTGACGGGCATACTCTTTAGAAGCTCCACGGTCGCGGGCACCGGAACAGGGATTACGCCATGCCGGCACGTCGTGGTTCCGCTGCCGAGCGGAAGCACTCCGACCGCCACCTCTCCGACGTCCAGCAAATCCAGCGCCAGGCACGATCCCACTATGTCTATGATCGAATCAACGGCGCCGACTTCGTGGAAATGGACCTGTTCCGGAGGGCGGCCATGGATTTTCCCCTCCGCCTCGGCGAGCCGGGTGAAGGTGCGCACAGCGAGATCGCACGCGCGCGGCGGCAGCCCGGCTTTTTCGATCAGCGCACGAATCTCGACCAGGCCTCGTTCGTGTTCGTGCCCATGGTCGTGACCATGGTCGTGACCGGCTGCTCCGTGCCGGCCGTGATCGTGTTCGTGATCCGGCTCATGAACGTGAACCGACACTTGTGTTCCGTTCAGGCCCCCGGAGCTGAAGGCGGCGGACCGGATGTCGAAGTGGTCGAGAGGCAAGCCCGCCAGCCCCTCGATCAGCCTGTCCCGTTCCGCGCCGAGATCAATCAAAGTGGCGAGGATCATGTCCCCGCTGGCGCCCCCGGCGCTGTCGAAGTAAAGCGTTTTCATCAGGCGGCATCCCCGATCCTGCAGATCATGGCGGCCGACACACCCGCGCCGAACCCGTTGTCAATATTCACCACCGACACGCCCGGCACGCAGGAGTTGAGCATTGCCAGCAGTGCCGCTATTCCGTGCAAGCTGCTTCCGTAGCCTATGCTCGTGGGCACGGCTATGAGCGGACGTCTCACCAGTCCTCCGACAACCGACGGCAGTGCGCCCTCCATTCCGGCCACAACCACGAGTGCGCGGGCCTTTCTGAGCTCGTCAAGATGGTTCAGCATCCTGTGAAGCCCCGCCACGCCGACATCGTAGACCCGATTGGCGCGAACGCCCATCCACTCCGCGGTGAGCGCGGCCTCTTCCGCCACCGGGATGTCCGACGTTCCCGCGCAGACCACGGCGATGTGGCCTTCCGACCACTTGGGCTTCGTCGTCTGGATTGTTATCGCCCTTGAAAGCTCGTGGTAGACGGCCTTGGGCTGTACGGTTTTGACTGCCTCGAATTGCTCGACGGACGCCCGTGTTGCCAGCACGTTTTGTCCGGCCTTCGCCAGTTCTTTGGCGATCAGGGCGACCTGTTCGGAGGTCTTGCCGGGACAGAATATCACCTCCGCCATTCCGCGGCGTTCCAGCCGCTCCAGGTCCAGTCGCGCGAAATCAAGGTTGCTCTCGGCCGTTTTCCTGAGCAGCCGTTCCGCGTCCTCCGCCGGAAGCGTTCCTTCCTCAACGCGCCTGAGTATGTCAGTGAGATTCATTTTTCAAACCCGGCATTGGACCGGTTTCCCTGACTCGAGCGACTTCCTTGCTGCGGCCATCATCGCGAGGCCTTCAAGTGTTGTCGCCATGCTCATCGGCGGCAGCCCGCCCTCGAAGAAGGCTTTGATTTCCCTGAGAATATCCCTATAGAGATGCCTGCACTCGCAGATGAACGGGACCACGATCGGCTTGTCCGACGCCATGCCCTGGACCCGTCCGCCGTAGCTCCACGCGCCCGTGATGGCCTCGACAACGCCCTGGCGGCCGTTTCCGTAGTCAATAACGGTTGTTATTCCCGCGCTGGTCTCGACTGCGTGCGCCGTTTTAGGGCCGGGCCCCATGATGCGCTGCAGCATCTCGAAGGAGTGCACCCCGTACCAGATCAGCGAATCGCCGACTGGCGCGGTGCCCAAAGGACCGAACGCGTGCCCCAGCCGCACATCCGAAACACGGGCAACGGCATCAATCAGCTCGGGCGAGAAGGGGAGCGATGAGCCCGACCATACCCTCGTGCGGTGCTTCGCGGCGAGCCGCAGAATGGCGCGTCCGTCGGCCAGAGATGAAGCCAGGGGCTTGTCGAGGAATACGGGCTTGCGGAGCTTCGCCGCCTTCCTGAAATAGGGGAGGTGAAAGCTCCCGTCGTTGATCTCCAGCATAATCGCGTCGCACTTCTCCGTAGCCTCCTCGAAGCTGGTTGTCACCTTCACGCCCCACGCTTCGAGCTGGGCCTGCCGCTTGTCTAGTCCGGCGTCGTCCTGAAAAGGGGTTCCGAAGCGGAGGCAGGAGACCGCGCGCAGCCCGGGAACGCGCTGGTCCTTTGGACAGTCGGGCGCCTGCATGCGGCGCGGGAACTCGATGCTGTGGCTGGGATCCAGCCCGATGACGGCAACCTTGATCATTGAAATATCCTCCATAAATAAAATTTGCGCGGACGAAAATTTTATGATGCGCCTGCGGCGCAAAGCTG
>JAGYMT010000314.1 GCA_018400335.1 Kiritimatiellia bacterium
AAGGCAGATAAAGGTAGGGCAGGCTCTCCGAGCATGCCGCCCTACCAGTTCAAAACAAAGGCAGATAAAGGTAGGGCAGGCTCTCCGAGCATGCCGCTCTTGGGTTGCGGGCACGCCCGCGTTAGGTTGAACTGCCCGGCTGACACGCGGCTGAGATAAGGTCATTTTCGTCGGCCTTCACGGCGTTCCAGTGTTCATCCATCTCGGCAAGCGTGCATCCGGACATCTCGCGGCCCTGCGCCCGGACGCGCTTTTCCACTTCCTTGAACCGGCGGATGAATTTAGCGATGGCTCCGTTAAGAGCGTCCTCGGAACTGATGCCGTTGAATCTGGCAAAATTGACCACGGCGAAAAGCAGGTCCCCTATTTCACCATCGAGTCCATCGCGATCCGGACCGGCGAGAATGCTCTTCACCTCCGCGAGTTCCTCATCAACCTTTGCGAGCACGTCGCCGATCTTGTCCCAGTCGAAGCCGACCCTCGCCGCGCGCGACTGGACCTGGTCGGCCTTGTAGAGGGCAGGCAGGTGGCGCGGCGCCCCATCGACAACCGATCGGACCGCCCCTTCCCCCGCGCTCTTTTTCTTCTTCTCCTCCGCCTTAATGGCTTCCCAGTTCCTGAGCACCTCTTCGGAATCGGCGACCCGCGTATCCCCGAACACATGCGGATGCCTTCTCACGAGCTTCTCGCACACATTCTCCACCACCGCATCGAACGAAAAAGCGCCGCGCTCCTCCTGAAGCC
The DNA here is from genome assembly GCA_018400335.1 of Kiritimatiellia bacterium. The sequence goes on from JAGYMT010000314.1 coordinate 745, forward strand.
GGGCATGGAAGACCACCTGCAGCAGAAGGTCTCCAAGCTCCTCCCTGTGCCGGGCGGGCTCGCCGGAATCAATAGCCTCTATAACCTCGTAGCATTCCTCAACGAGATACTGCTTGACCGATTCAAGAGTCTGCTTGCGATCCCAGGGACATCCGTTCTCAGCCCTGAGCGCCGCGACTATCTCCACGAGGCGGGCTATTGGTGTCATTTCCTTCTTCATCCTTCAATCCAAGTTTTTCCGCAATCTTCTTTGACAATCGCATCGCGCAGAAATCGGGGCCGCACATGGAACAATGATCGGAACCCCTTGAGACCGCGCCTTCCTCAAAACGGGCGCGAGCCCGCCCGGGATCAATCGCGAGCTCGAACTGCCTGTTCCAGTCAAACGCCACCCTGGCCCGGGCCATCTCGTCGTCCCATTCGCGTGCGCCCGGGATCTTTCTGGCCACATCAGCGGCGTGCGCCGCGATCCTGAAGGCGACAACGCCTTCCCTGACCTCGCTTCCCGTGGGCAGGCCAAGGTGTTCGGCCGGAGTAACATAACAAAGCAGGGCGGCGCCGTACGAACCGGCGGCCGTGGCGCCTATGCACGCGGTGATATGATCGTAACCCGGCGCCACGTCGATGACCACGGGACCCAGCACGTAAAACGGAGCGTCATCGCACACGCGCAGGGCGCGCTCGATGTTCATCTTAATCTGGTCGAAAGGAACATGGCCGGGGCCCTCCACCATCACCTGCACGCCGCGTTCGCGACAGCGTTTCACGAGCGCGCCCAGAACCTCAAGCTCCGCGAACTGCGCCTCATCGCTCGCATCGGCCAGGCAGCCGGGCCTCAAGCCGTCGCCAAGGGAGACGGTCACGTCATGCGCGCTGCAAATATCAAGAACCTCGTCCCATCGTTCATAGAGCGGGTTCTCCATCCCGTGCTCAACCATCCACGCCGCCATGATGCTTCCGCCGCGGCTGACTATGCCGGCCAGCCGGCGCGCGGCGAGACCCACGTGCCCGCGGAGAATGCCGGCATGCAGGGTCATAAAATCAACACCCTGCTCAGCCTGCTCTCCTATCACCCGAAGCAGCGCGTCGGGGTCAAACTTCCCCGCCCCGCCGCCTCCCCGGGACACCGCTTCGTACAGGGGAACGGTTCCAAGCGGCACGGGACACGCCGCGAGTATCGCCTTCCTGGTATCCGCAAGATCCGGTCCGACGCTCAGATCCATCACGGCATCAGAGCCGGCGCCCAGAGCCTCATCAAGCTTACCGACTTCACCCCGTGAATCCGAGCGCTCCGCTGAACGCCCTATGTTGGCATTAACCTTGGTCCTGAACATCCTTCCCACCAGCGCCGGCCTGTTCATTGAGGCATGGGACGGGTTGAAAGGCAGCACGGCACGGCCGCGGCGAATCTCATCGAGAACGGCTTCGACCGGCACATTCTCCGCTGAGGCGGCCGACCTCATCAAGTCGGTTGCAACCCCGCTTCGGGCTGAATCAAGTTGAGTGCTCATGGCGGTGCTTTCGCTCATCCCCTCCTGAACCCGGCGGTGCGGGTCTGCAGAAATTCGAGAAGGTTCTTCGTTCCGAGCGCCTTCACGCTTTCCGCCACCAGATCGGCGCCGGCAAAATCCTGAAACTCCGTGAACTCGTTTGTCACCACGGCACAACGCATTCCCGCGGAAAGTGCGGCGCGGCAGGCCGCGGCGGAACCGGCTAAAGCCAGACAGCTGCGCGGAGGCACCCTCACCATTTCGGTAAGCCTCAACCAGCCTTCCCTCGTCATTGCCGTTCCGGCCTTGATAACGAACAACGAAGCCGACCCGTCCGGAACAAGCCGATTGAGAAGAATTTGAGCTTTTTCCTCCGGAAGGAAGGAAAGGGCCCCGATCGCTATCTTCCGGTCCGCCGCCTCTGTAACGAGCGCGGCCAGGTCCGGATCAGGGGTATTGGATTCCGCCGTCATCAGCCCCGCATACTGCGTCCTGATATCCGCGGCCAGTTTTTCCACCGTCACCTTCCTGCCCTGAACCGCGGCAAGTCTGGACAGGGCCTCTTCAAGGGGCAAATCAAGAAAGAAGCGGCAGAAAAGCCCGCGGGACATCTCCAGCTTCTTCCGGGAAAGCACTTGCTCGCAAACATCGTGAAATATCTTTCGTCCGTTAAAAGCTGTCTCATCGAGATCCAGGGTGATCCCCAGATTCAATTCCTCCTGCCCCGCCGACTTCAGGGAAGCTTTCTTTTGCTTTGCCATAGTTGAGCGCTCCACTTTCATTGGCGTCCCCGCAGGGCGCCCGGTTGACTTTTATTTCCGAATGTTCTTTTTAGACCCAGGCACGGGGTATGGTCAAGCTAAATCGAAAGCGCCCGGCCCCTGTCAGTTCTGCAGGGGAGCGATGGAGGTGAAGATTCCCTGCTGAGGGGCGGCAAGGCACCGTCT
>JAGYMT010000315.1 GCA_018400335.1 Kiritimatiellia bacterium
CCGGCACCGACGAGACCACCCCTGCGCTGTTGAGCGTCTATCAGGAACGTCATTATCGCGGGATCCTGGCGATACTGAAAACTATAAGCAAATGAAAACAAAGAATGTATATCTATGACAACATTATGGAGTGAGCTGCTCGATCTCCCAAGACCCCGGCGGAGCCGGCGAATTAGCAGGAGCGAAGGCATTGACGCCGGTGCGCACCTGGACTACACGATGCCAGGCAAAGGCTGCGTCAAACATTGGTGGTGTACCTATCAGTACAAGTCCGACGGGACGGTTGACGACAAGGCATTGCACAATGTGCGGCTGCAGATCACGTTTGACGGAGAAAACACTCCGACCGTCGATATGTCGCTCGGCAGTTTCTTCGGTACTTTTCTCGGGCTCGATCCGGTCATGGTGAACGCCGCCCCGCTCACTGTGCTTGAACGAAATGGCTTTAACTGCTGGTTTCCGATGCCGTTCGCGGACGGCTTTCGAGTCCGGTTCATTAATGAGAACCCCAACGGCATCAGTTTTTGGTTCATGGCTGACGTGCACCTGTACGATGAGCAGGACGCGTTGACCCCGCTGCGGTTTGGCGCCACGTACCGAATGCTCGATCCGGCGCCGGATTACGGGTTGATGGATGTGGGCGAACTTGAGGGTGCGGGTTTTGTGGCGGGATTGTTTCACGGTACGGACGCGCGTTCGCGGACCGACGCCTGGTACCATACCGGCGGCGATACCTGGCTTATCGACGGTGAAAGCGAACCGGGCATCATCCGCGGCAACGGCGGCGAGGACGTGGTGGGGTATTCCTTCGGCATCTACAAGGGGAATCAGGACTGGCAGGGGGCCCCGTACATTGAGGATAAATCGGGTGTCGGCGGCAGCTTTACGCCCTGCATTTTCTATCGGTTCTTCGGGCCGGACGCCATTGTCTTCAAGGACAGTCTCATTGCCAAGTTCGGCACCAAGGCCGCCAGGGTCGAGACCACCCTCTACCATTATAGCAACGGTCAACCCGCCAGGAAACCGACAACAGTCAGGCAGTGGCATCTGTGCGGCCCGTTCGACGGGCGTACCTTTGAGGCCTTTGACCGCGAAGAGTTTCCGGAAACCGAAGAGCCGTCCGACCGGACTTTTGCAACAACTGATAATCCTGCATGGCAGCCGAACCCCAAGCGTCCATCGGAAGATCGTCCTCCGCAGTACGTCGGACGCTGGGAGAAGACGGACTCACGGCGCGGTTGGATCGATTTTCTCGACTTTTACCGGGGCATTGGCTATGCCAACGGCTCCGCCGCCGGTTTCGGCGGCGCGGCTTATGCCCTTGGCAACCTCGAATCCGGGAGTGAACGCGACGCCGTCCTGCGCCTGGCGTTCGATGACTGGCTGAAAGTGTGGGTTAACGGAAAGCTGGTGGCGACGCTGAGGCACGAGGATGGTTTCAGCATCGCCCATGTCCCGGTGCGCTTACAGCAGGGAGAGAACCGTATCCTGCTCAAACTCTCCAACTCGATGAACCGGGAGTTCGGGGCCTGGGCTTTCAACCTCGCGATCGAGAGACCGGATTCTCAGTCCTGATCGACACAAAATCGAGCGCTTCAATAACGGTTGTCATTGGCTTGCAAACAAAACAGACGTCGAAAAAGTTTAACGCAAAAGGGAAGTGAACATGTTGTCGGAAATCTATCCTGCTGAAGCCCTAAAGAATAGTCTTGTTCCGCGGACGAGCTGGCGGCCAGCGCCAACTGCCGATGACCGCGGATTCTGGGACGCGTTGCCTCCGAGTATGCGCCAAGGCTACATTGAGCGCGCCGAAAAACAGCTTGGCCAGGCTTGGCCGCCGTTGCCGGCGACCTTGTTTCTGGAATACTCGCGCAATGGCAATCGCGTGCGTTACGAGCGCAAGAGTTTTGCTCGACGCGATGCCCTCTGCACACTGGTGCTGGCGGAATGCATGGAAGGCAACAACCGTTTCGTCGACGATATCGTCAATGGTATTTGGGCGATATGCGAGGAGAGTTTCTGGGGTGTCCCCGCGCATATCGGTGGGCAAAAAGCCGGGTCGGGGCTTCCAGACATTGAGGAGCCGGTCGTCCCGCTCTTTGTCGGCGAAACGGCGGGGCTGCTGGCATGGACGCTTTATCTGCTGGGGCCGCAACTGGACGCGGTATCGCCGCTCATTGGCCGTCGGATACACCTGGAATTGGACCGGCGCGTACTGAAGCCTTGCCTGGAGCGGGACGATGTCGCTTTCGGCTGGATGGGATTTACCGGTGGCAAGGTGAACAACTGGAACCCGTGGATAAATTCCAATTGGCTGACCGCGGCGCTGCTGATGGAACGAGACGAAGAGCGCCGCCTCGCCGCGGTCGCGAAGAGCATGCGCAGCCTGGATAATTTTATTGACCACTATCCAGCCGATGGTGGGTGCGACGAAGGTCCGGTATATTGGGGACACGCCGGCGCCTCACTTTTCGATTGCCTCGAACTTCTCCACAGCGCCACGGAAGGTGCGGTGGATGTGTACGACAAGCCGCTGATTCGTAACATCGGTCGGTATATTTACAAAGCGCAGATCAGCGAGCGGTATTTTGTTAATTTCGCCGATGCGCCGGCCCGGCTGATTCCATGGGCCTCCGTCATCTTCCGCTATGGCGGACGCATCGGTGATCCAAAAATGACGGCGATGGGTGCCTGGGCCGCGCGGGAACAGGGAATTGCGGAGCATGGAGTCCCACGGAACGGAAGAACCGTGAGCCTGGGTAGAGAACTCGCCGCCCTGCCGAGCCTTGGGGAACTGCTGACCACGGAGGCCGCCGCGCCGTTGCCGCGCGATGTCTGGCTGCCGGATATTCAGGTCATGACCGCCCGCGATGTCGAGGGCTCCGCCGCCGGGCTCTTCCTGGCGGCCAAGGGCGGACATAACGCCGAGAGCCACAACCATAACGATGTGGGCAACTTCATTGTCTACGTTGACGGCAAACCTTTGATCATTGACGCCGGCGTGGAAACTTATGCGCGCAGGACATTCAGTCCCGAGCGCTACGATATCTGGACCATGCAGTCTGCCTTTCACAACCTGCCGACGGTAAACGGAGTGATGCAGCGGGATGGCCGGGATTTCGCCGCATGCGAGGTCGAGTACGCCGCTGATGAGGCATCGTCCCGGCTCGTTCT